>NZ_DJBA01000014.1:0-142730 GCF_002435615.1 Clostridium sp. UBA5988
ATCGCAATCAAGCCAACTCATATTACGATTTTACAATTAGAAAAGTTAATCGTAAAGGAGGAGCATAATGTTACAATTAAAAAACATATTTAAAAGTTATACTACAGGCGAATTTACTCAAGTTGCATTAGATGGAATAAGCCTAAAATTTAGAAAATCTGAATTTGTTGCAATTCTTGGACCAAGTGGCTCTGGAAAAACAACATGTTTAAATGTTATAGGTGGTCTTGACCAATATGATGAAGGTGATTTAATTATCAATGGTAAATCTACAAAAAATTTTAAAGACTCAGATTGGGATGCCTATAGAAATAATAGTGTTGGATTTATTTTTCAAAGTTATAACCTAATTTCTCACTTAAGTATAGTAGATAATGTAGAAATGGGAATGACCCTTAGTGGAGTTTCAAATACAGAGAAGCACAAGAAAGCTCTTGAGGTATTAGAAAAGGTTGGCCTAAAGGACCATGTTCACAAAAAACCAAACCAATTATCAGGAGGACAAATGCAAAGAGTTGCTATAGCTCGAGCTCTAGCTAATGACCCTGATATAATTTTAGCAGATGAACCTACTGGTGCTTTGGACACTCATACAAGTATTCAGATTATGGAGCTTATTAAAGAAATTTCAAAGGATAAACTTGTTGTTATGGTAACTCATAATCCAGAGTTAGCTAATGAATATGCTGATAGAATTGTTGAATTTAGAGATGGTGAGATAAAATCTGATAGCAATCCATTTTATGATGACTTAGATACTTCTGATTATAAACTTAAGAAAACAAGTATGAGTTTCTTTACTGCTTTAAAACTATCTGGCAAAAACATATCTACAAAGAAATGGAGAACAGCACTTACTGCTTTTGCCTCAAGTATAGGTATAATTGGTATTGCCTTAATACTTTCATTATCAAATGGATTCGATAAACAAATTGGAGAATTTGAAAATAGTACATTATCTGGTTTTCCAATAATGATTAATCAAAAAACCGCCGAAGTTGATATGGATGCAATGAGAGAGCAACACAAAGAAGCAGTGAGTAATTCCGTAAATGAAAATCAATTTCCAGATGTGGATTACATTTATCCTTATGACCCTAGTAAAAATAGTATTGAACACACAAATGTATTTACTGATGAATACATAGAGTATATTGAAAATATTGATTCATCTCTGCTTTCTGGAATGTCCTATACAAGACTTGTTAATATGAATCTTTTAAAATCTGATGGAAAAACTGCAACTCCAGTAAATACATCTCTAATTAACTTTTCATCATATCCCAATAGTCTAAATTTAGATACTAAAGGATACCTTGAAAGCAATTATGATTTATTAGCTGGGTCATATCCTAAAGAAAAAACAGATCTTATTCTTATTGTCGATAGCTATAACAGACTTGACAACTCTATGCTAGAAGCTTTGGGTATAGATTCTAAATCAGATACTGTAAGTTTTGATGATATTATAAACAAGGAATTTAAATTAGCTTTAAATGATGATTACTACAAACAGATGGGCAATATATTTACAATAAACGGTACTCCAGACAATCTTATAGATATTTATAATAACGATAATGCTATTACTCTTAAAATTGCTGGTATAGTTCGTTCTAGCAAAAATTCAAAGCTAGAAATTCTTTCACCTGGACTTTCATATTCAGATGAATTATCACAATATTTTATTGATAATGCTAAAAACTCTAAAATTGTTAAAGCACAGCAAGATACTAATTATAATGTATTAACTGGAAAGCCTTTTGGAGATGCCACAGCTGGAACTAGTATGCCTACTAATCCAATGGCTGCAATGTCACCAATGGGAGGAGCTAGTAGTAGTACTCCTAATGTTACTAAAGATGACGTACTTTCTCAATTAGGTGCTACTTCTACCCCATTTGCTATAACCCTTTACCCTAAAGATTTTACTACCAAGGATAGGGTACTTAATTACTTAAATTCATGGAATGATGGAAATGCTGTTGAAGACTCTATAATATATACAGATTTAGCAGCTACATTCACAAAATTATCTGGCGGTATTATGGATTCAATAACCCTTGTTTTAATTGCCTTTGCCGCAATATCACTTGTTGTATCCCTTATTATGATTGGGATAATAACATACATTTCTGTATTAGAAAGAACAAAGGAAATTGGTGTATTGAGAGCATTAGGTGCAAGGAAGAAAGATATAACCCGTGTATTCAATGCTGAAACATTCATAATAGGTTCTTGTTCAGGATTACTTGGAATATTAATATCATACTTATTAACATTTCCAATAAATAGCGTTCTTAAGAATTTAACAGACCTTGAAGGTGTAGCAAAACTTAATCCAGTTCATGCTATAATACTTATAATTATAAGTGTTTCTTTAACATTGCTGGGTGGTGCTATTCCAGCAAAAATGGCTGCACGAAAAAATCCTGTAGAATCATTACGTACAGAATAGTATATAAATATATTTTTCCTCCTGGAGGATCATTTATTATTTTCTTATCCAACCCAGAAACTCCAAATGAACTTGCTCAAGGTAGAGTCGCATTTGAATGGTGGGAAGAAAAAATAAAGTAAATCCTACTAATAATTAATAATATTTCTAATGTACTATTATTCCTATGAATAATAATGAATAAGGCAATATAATTGTAGTGGATACCTTTCTCTAATAAAGTAAGGCTCTATAAAATTAAAAAATTAATTTTATAGAGCCTAATTTTATTTAGAAGTAATCTTTTCAAATCCTGCTATTCCAATAGCTCCTGGGCCACTATGAGATGTAATTACGCATCCTGCTTGAATCCATATAATCTTTCTAAATCCCTCTTCTTTAGCAATTCCCTCCATGTTATGTTTTATAGATTCATCAAGACCCAAAGTATAAATAAGATATAATTGTTCTTTATCAAAATTATATCTCTTAATATATTCTTTCATATACTTATCAGCAACACTACCCATTTTTCCATGAAGCTTTTGTGTAGAAATTAACTTTCCATCTATAATTTCAATGAGGGGTTTTATTTGTAGTAAAGTCCCTCCCAAGTATGCAGCATTGGATACACGCCCTCCAGCTCTCAGATATGCTAGATCACCAGGGATAAAAGATACCCTAGCTCTTGCCACGTAATCCTGAATTTCTTCAATTAAATTAGTTATCATTATATCTGGATGTTTTTCTATGATTTCAGCTGCTTTTAAAACAATTGATCCTTGACCACCAGTGACATTTAAAGAATCAACATGATAAATATCTTCCATTCCTTCTGAAGCAATAAGCGCATTTTGGTAAGCACAAGAGGCTTTAGATGTATATCCAATATGAAGAATAATACAACCTGGATTTGTTGCTGAAGTTGATGGTATTTTTTTAGTTTTTTTATAATAATCATAGACTTCTGTTACAGGTATTGAACCATCTAAATAAGATGAGTCTCCCATTATCACGTGCATGGGGATAACCTGAATATTATGTAATGTGGCTAAATCTAATGGAATATCTGCTCCACTCTCTGCTAAAATAATTATTTTTTTCACAAGTTTACCTCCATAAAATTCATAACATTTTTCATTTGTATAATTGACTGAAAAAGCTTTGCTAAATTTCTAAGATAAGGTTCTATTAATAATTTACTCGCATATTCTCAGAAACTCTACTAAGAACTTAGATACTTATATTTTACACACAATAATCCAGAAACATTCAAAATAAGCGAAACATAAAATCTTAAATCTTATAATTGACTTATATTTATTTTAGCATATGCTCCCAATGAGATTTTTGTTGATTCTCTGTAATAAAATACTCATTAAGTCTATCCTCTAACATTATTTTAACCATCCTATCAAATCCATGGGCAAGATTTAATAAATGAAGTTTATCTATATCATGCCAAAATACATGCCCTTCTTCACCATGCTCTATTAAATCTCCCTGGTATGAATGAGTTTTAAAAAGAAAAACCATATACCTTTTATTATCTTCTGCCCTATACCAATCTTTAACACCGCAAATTTCTAAATTATTTACTACTAGGCCAGTTTCCTCATTAACTTCTCTGATGGCTGAATCTACAATAGACTCACCCTTTTCTACATGTCCCCCTGGAAAAGCTATGCCAGTCCAATTTCCTTTAATACGGTTCTGAACAAGAACTTTATTATTTAATTTATCCATTATCATAACCATATTTGTTAGTTCTACATTCTCCATATATTACACCTCTTAAGTACAATTACATTTTGTAAATCCTATTTAAATACATTATATCACTATATAGTAAAATCCCTATCATATAATTATGTTATAATATAAGAATTAATGAAATTATTTACACTTTAACTATGATAATTTAAATGTGAGGTAAATATGAGTACTATAACTAAAACAGATATAGTTAATACACCAGTAAGTATTAACTTTAAGACTATTGATATGGATACAAATGATAAAAATATAATTAAAGATGAGATTATTAAAGCTAGTGAAACTGGTTTAGTAAATAGCTTAATCCATTCAAATTTAGCTTTAACACCAAAGTTAATAGTAAATGACTATTCAAAAGGTAGCAAGGTTTTAAATGAAATAACCTCTGAATTAACTAAATGTAAAGAGTTTTTTATTTCCGTTGCCTTTATTACAAGTAGTGGCATAACCCCCTTACTAGAAACCTTGAAATACTTAAATAAAAAAGGCGTTAAGGGTAAAATTTTAACTACAGATTATCTGAATTTCAGTGAGCCTAAAGCATTAAGGAAGCTACTTGAATTTTCAAATATTGAAATTAAGTTATATAGCAAAGAAAACTTTCATACTAAAGGATATATATTTAAATATGAAGATCATTATAAATTAATTGTAGGAAGTTCGAATTTAACTCAATCAGCATTAACAAAAAATAAGGAATGGAATTTAAAAATTTCCTCTTTAGAGGCAGGTTCCTTAACTGAAAATGTAATTGATGAATTTCAGGAGCTTTGGAAGGATGCTGATGACTTAACTTTAAATTGGATAGAAACCTATGAAGATATTTATAAAAAGCAAATTGAATACGCAAGAAAAAGTAACGTTCCAAGACTAGCACAATATAAGCTTAAACCAAATAAAATGCAGGTAGCTGCTATTCAAGGATTAAATAAGCTCAGGGCAAACGGTGCAGATAAGGCTCTCTTAATTTCTGCTACTGGTACTGGAAAGACTTATCTATCTGCTTTTGAGTTAAGAAATTATAATACTAAAAAAGCTCTATTTATAGTACATAGAGAACAAATAGCCAATCAAGGTTTAAATAGCTTTCAAAATGTATTTGGTGATACTCGAAGCATGGGAATTCTCTCTGGAAGCCGAAAGGAAATTAATAAAGACTTTATCTTTTGTACAGTCCAAACACTATCAAAGGATGAGGTGCTTCAAAGTTTTAGCAAAGATGAATTTGATTATATTATCATCGATGAAGTTCATAAGGCAGGAGCTAATAGTTATCAAAAGATAGTTGAATATTTTAATCCTAAATTCTTACTTGGCATGACAGCTACCCCTGAAAGAAGTGATGACTTTGATATTTTTAAAATGTTTAACTACAACATTGCCTATGAAATACGTCTTCAACAGGCCTTAGAAGAAGATTTACTTTGTCCATTCCATTATTTTGGTGTATCTGATATTAGTGTAAATGGCGTGGAATTAGAAGAAAAATCAGACTTTAGAGCTTTAGTAGCTGAAGAAAGAGTTAATCATATCATTGATAAAATTAATTTTTATGGATATTGTGGTGAAAGAGTAAAGGGGTTAATATTCTGTAGTGATAAAAAGGAAGCCATTCAACTTTCAAATATATTTAATACTCGTGGTTATAAAACAGTAGCCTTAACTGGAGAAAATACTCAGGATGAAAGAGAAGCAGCAATTCAACGTTTAGAGCAAGAAGAATTAAATAACTCTCTAGATTATATTTTCACAGTTGATATATTTAATGAAGGTGTAGATATACCTGCTGTTAATCAAGTTGTTATGTTAAGGCCAACTAAGTCAGCTATAATTTTCGTTCAACAATTAGGTAGAGGTCTTAGAAAACATAAATTTAAAGAATATGTTGTTATTATAGATTTTATAGGAAACTATAGCAGCAATTTTTTAATTCCCATTGCCTTATCTGGAGATAGAACCTTTAACAAGGACTCCATTAGAAAATATGTTATGGAAGGAACAAGGATAATACCTGGTTGCTCCACTATTAATTTTGATGAAATATCTAAAAAGAAAATATTTGAATCCATTGATAAAGCTAACTTTAATGATATTAAGCTAATTAAAGAAAATTACAATAATCTTAAGCAAAAGATTGGTAGAATACCAAGTTTAACAGATTTTGATACTTATGAATCTATTGACCCTTTAAGAATATTTGATAATAAAAGCCTGGGTTCATATTATAAATTCTTAAAAAAATATGAGAAGGACTATTATATAGAGCTTAATGAGTCTGAAGAATTATTTATTGAATTCATATCTAAAAAGCTAGCTTCCGGTAAAAGAATTCATGAACTGCTTATGCTTAAGCTTGCTATTAACCATGAAACTAATCTAATTCATAGACTAAAAAAAGAGCTAAAAGATGATTATAATATAGATTTTAAAGCTACCACTGAAACCAATGTAGTTAACGTTCTTACAAATGAATTTCCCACTGGCTCTGGTAAAAAAACTTATGAAAAGTGTGTTTTCTTAGAAGCGTGGGATTCTGATTATAGAATTTCTAAATCCTTTAAGAACCATCTTGAAAATAGGAATTTTAAATATATAGTTGAGGAGTTAATCCATTTTGGTATGGAAAGATATATGAAATTCTACAGTAAAAGTTATATGAATACTAGTTTTCAGTTATATCAAAAATATACCTATGAGGATGTTTGTAGATTACTTCAGTGGGAAAAAGGTGAAGTTGCACTTAACATTGGTGGATATAAATTTGATAAGACCACTAAAACCTACCCTGTATTTATAAACTATGAGAAATCTGAAGATATTACTGATACTATTAACTATGAAGATAGATTTCTATCTCCATCTCAGTTAATTGCTATATCAAAGTCAGGTAGAACAATAACTTCTGATGATATTGTACAAGCTTATAGAGCTGAAGAAACCGGTGTTGAAATGAGCTTATTCCTGAGAAAAAATAAGGATGATAAAATTTCAAAAGAATTTTACTTCCTTGGAAAAATTAAAGCTGTAGGAATACCTGTCCAATTCATTATGAAAAACACTAATAAAACTGCTGTGGAAATTAAATATCAATTAATTACACCTGTAAGAGAAGATATTTATGAATATATTACTTCATAAAGTAAAAGGACTTAGCAAAGTAATTTAATTTGCTAAGTCCCTTTTCTTACATATTCTTCAGAGCATCAATAACTAAAACATCCGCTGGAATCCACTTTTCACCGTCTAATTCATGAAAGGTAATCCACTTAGCATCATTATGAGCATTTAGATTTAATTTCCCACCAGAAATTTGGCAAATAAAACAATGCATAATAAGATGGAAACTATGATAATCATATTCTACTGTGGTTAAAAAACTTGATATTTTTATATCTAATTCTAATTCTTCCTTTATCTCACGAATAAGTGCTTCTTCTTTTGATTCACCAATTTCTATTTTCCCTCCAGGAAATTCCCACATATCAACAAAGTCACCGTATCCTCTACGTGTAATAAATATTCTATCATTATGTTTTATTACTGCTGCTACTACTTCTATTGTCTTCATATGTTCCCCCTCTTTTACTATGCTTTTTGTAAATACTAATCTACTTTTATTATATAATTAAGTTCATCTATTTTTCTATACTGTAGTTGATAAAGCTAATTCAATTTGTTGTTTATTTTAGTTAATTCAATATATATTTTCTTTATAGCTTGACCAATGATTAGTAAAAATGGTGCTATTATTATTAATATATTTGAAACTCCTACAATTTCAGTCCTGAATATACTAAACCATGAATTAGTTGGCACAGCTATAAAATTTAGCAATATTATTAAACCTAATAGTACAATGATAAATATTCTACCTCCCCATAAAAGTATATCTGAGCAAATCTTTAAGTATTTCATAATACCCTCCACCTATAATTAATTTCCTCTTTACAATTTATTTTAATTTTATAATATATTGTATAATACATTATATCATTCTGGTATAATAATTAGTTTGAAACATAAAATTAATAAGCACATGATTAATATTTATTTTTGTTAATCATGTGCTTTAGTGTAATCAATCTATTTAATTCTTTCATAAAATAAAATCAAATACTATAATAAATTAAGTTTATATTAAGTTCCACAGTAGGTTCGGTATGGGCACGTTGATGTTTCTGGTAATGTAGTGTAATAATCCAGTTCTCTAGAGTGATCATATGGTTTTGAGAGAGCATCTAATAGTCTTTCCATGACCCTATAATCTCCTTGATTTACTGCAGCTTCTAGTGCTTCTTCTACCCTATGGTTACGTGGAATTACCGCTGGATTACTTCTTTCCATAAGCTCCTTTGAGGAAATTTCCGATTCTTCTTGTCTCGTTAATCTCTCCTGCCATCGCTTATACCATTTATCAAATTCCTCTTTGCCAAAGAGTACATTATCCTCTATCTTTCCACTAGTTAATACACGGAAGGTGTTGGTATAATCTGCACCATGCTTTTTCATAGTACTTAAAAGTTCCTCAATTAAAGCTTCATCAGCAACTTCTTCATTAAAAATTCCAAGTTTTGCTCTCATTCCTCTAATCCAATTATTTTTATATAAATCAGCAAAATGTGAAACTTCTTTTTGTGCTAGCCTTAATGCCTCATTCTCATCAGTGTGTAACAATGGTAACAGAGTCTCCGCAAATCTGGCAAGATCCCATGCACCAATATTAGGTTGATTACCATAAGCATATCTACCCTGAATATCAATAGAACTAAATACAGTAGAAGGATCATAGGCATCCATAAAAGCACATGGCCCATAATCAATTGTTTCTCCACTAATTGTTACATTATCAGTATTCATTACACCATGAATAAACCCAACTAACTGCCATTTTGCAATAAGCTCAGCCTGCTTCCTAATTACTTGCTGAAGTAATAAAAGATATGGATTTTCTTTATCCTTTACCTGTTGAAAATGCCTTTGCAAAGTATAATCAGCTAAAGCTCTAACCTCTTCAATCGTACCCCATTTTGATGCGTATTGAAATGTACCAACACGAATATGACTAGCTGCTACACGAGTGAGAATTGCACCAGGTAACTCTGTTTCTCTCATTATTGACTCACCAGTTGTAACCACAGCTAAACTACGAGTAGTAGGAATACCTAGTGCATTCATTGCTTCACTTATGATATATTCCCTCAGCATTGGACCTAGTGATGCTTTTCCATCACCTCCTCGTGAATATGGAGTTCTACCTGAACCCTTAAGCTGAATATCAACTCTCTCACCTAAGGGAGTAATATGCTCACCTATGAGAACAGCTCTCCCATCACCTAACATGGTGAAATGGCCGAATTGATGTCCTGCATATGCCTGAGCAATAGGCATAGCTCCTTCTGGAATCTTATTTCCTGCAAGTATATCTACTCCATCAGTATTTTGTAGTTCCTCGGCATTCAATCCTAAAGATTTTATTAGCGGATAATTTAACATAACTAGTTTAGGTGATGGCACATGACTAGGTCTTTGCATTGCAAAAAATTTTTCTGGAAGTCTAGCATAACTGTTTTCCAAGTTGAATCCTGTATCTATTAATGCTTTTTTTTCTTTCATCCTGTCTCCTTTTCTTCTTCGTTTTATATAAATTATAGATATAAACTTCTATAATAACTACCCTCTTTTTAGTTTATACTTTTAATAATTATTTATTCTAATATGTTATTCATTAAATACTTATGTCTTTGTTTACTATTGAAATATCAAATTAAAGCTATCAATCTTAATATGAAATAAAAAGCAAAAAAGATGCTTCATCCTAAGATGATTAGCATCTTTTACCTTAATTTAAACTGTTTGTATATTCCATCTACTAAGGCATCATTACAGTATCAATTACGTGTATAACTCCATTTTTAGCCATAATATCAGTAATTATAACTTTCGCTCCATCAATAAATACTGAATCACCCTTAACCTCTATTTTAGCATTTTTTCCATTTGCCATGGTTATTTCCTTACCATTTAATTTGGCAACATCTGCAGCAGTAGCTTTACCTTTGAAAACATGATAAGTTAGAATATCTGTAAGCACATTTTTATTTTCTGGTCTTAATAGCTCATCAATTTTTCCTGCTGGAAGTTTTGAAAATGCGTCATCTGTAGGTGCAAACACTGTAAATGGACCTTCACTCTTTAGGGTATCCACTAATCCGGCTGCCTCTAAAGCTGCTGTTAAAGTTTTAAATCTGCCATCACTTGTAGCTATATCCACTATGTCCTTTGGTTCTGCCATTTCTTTCATGGTATCACTTTGAATATGTAAAATACTCTGTGCACTTGCCACTAAAGGCATTTGGATAATAAATACCATCATTGCTAACGCTACAATAATTTTAATTTTTCTTTTCATAATCATTCTCCTTTACTATTTGGGTTAGTGTAAAGTTTTTACACCCTCTTTTAAAATTTGTAACTTTTATTCCATATAAGTTTGCCCATTAAAAATCTAGATTATTCTAAATAAATATAAACGTACTTAATTAATATTTATCTCAAATAAATTCACAAAAAAAAATAGTAGCCCCAACCTAAATTGAAAGCTACTAATTTTAAATCCACATTATTCTTTAACAAACTCCCTGAGCCTAAAGCTACCTGCTGTAAATAACATAATAGACATTAAAAATATAATTAAGATAGGAACAATAATTTCCCCTGTATTTATTATTCTGAGTAGCCATGTAAATGGTGATATTACACTTATTCTACTTATTATTTCTGGAACATTATCAAAGCTATCTAACTCTGATCCAAAAATCCCCATACCAAAGGCAACTATTCCAAAAACAACTGTAGATAGACTTGCTAAGGTTACATTTCTAATCCATCTTGTTACTGCTACAATAATAGATGTTGTAACTAAACTACTTAGAAATATGATTAGTATTCCTTGAGGAATATTGTTGTTAGGAAGCTTTAATACAAGTGTTAAGATTATAAAAGCTGAGCAACTTAAAACTCCTTGAATTATAAAGGATGAAATAAATAAACTACCTAAAATAGTTATATCTGAATTACTAGTTGCTATGGTTCTTTTTAATACCTTTTGCTCTCTAAGTTTAATTATTTCTCCAGCAATAACGGAACCACCTATCATCATAAAATAACATAACATTAATACAGCCATCTTATAGTCTTCTTTACTGTCTACTTCTTCATCTACAATAACTGCAGTAGTAGAATTTGTGCTTAGCCCCTCACTTACTTCTTCCTCAACAACTCCAGATACATAGCTTGTTATAATATCTGCTGCCATTATTGAGCCACTAGCAGCCTCAGTCCTATAACACTTAATTTTAGGAAGCTCTCCATTATCTAATAAATCTTGAAAGTTATCTTCTATAACATAAATTGCTCCTAATTTATTTTCTCTAAGCAAATTAAAGTTATCTTCTATTTGACCCTCTAGTATACTTATGGAGTATTCTTCACTTAACCTTTCAATAACTTCAGTAGAGTGGTTTGAATTACTTTTATCTATAATTCCTATGCTTCCTGATCCGTGACTTAAACCTCCACCATTTATAACTAAAATCATAACAACAGGAAATAATAAGGTCATTAGTAACATAAATGGACTTTTTAATTGTCTTTTCATATTAATTAATACTAATCTTATTAAGCGCATACCTTTTTCCTCCCCTGAATTACTGCTTTAATTATTGCTGCAGAGTATATAATAATTGACATTGTAATTATAATTAATATCCATTTACCACAGCCTTTTAAATTTCCATTTAAATTATATAAATTAAATGCATTATTTAAATAATGTGTAGGTGTTAGCAACGCAATTTTATTCCCTTCACCTGAAAATATCTCTCCACTTATTAGGGGTAATGTAAATATTATAGTCCCTATTATTTTTCCATACTTAGGCCCAAATATAGTAGATATACTTTTAGACATAGATACTACTAGCATAGTTCCCATTAATATTAATAATATTAAATCTAAAATATTCCCTTTAAAACTTAATCCAGCTACTCTAAAGAAAATTATATATCCACTGATTATTATAAACACATATACTATTAAAGCTATAGTGTCATAAAAAAGATATTGTAATTTTGTAATAGGAGTTGCATTAATTCTTTTATCTAAATTTACGCTAATATCTGCATAACCACCTTGAATCATAGTAAATATCAGCATGGTAACTACAAATCCAATCATGGATGCTGATATCTTTTCATAGGGGTTATTGGTTTTTACAGTATCTATTGTAATATCTTCAACTATAGATGATTCCATAATTCTATTTAAATTCTCCATATCTCCACCAGCTATAGATACATATAAACTTTGATGATATCTATCTAATATTACCTTTAAAGTGTCAGTGGACATACCCATGCCTTCTACTTTTTTATTAATAATTATATCTCCCTTATTTAAAGATAAAACATTTTTCTCATATCCTTCTTTTATTACTAATTCCACATCTGGCTTTTTATCTACTATATTTACAACCTCTTTAAAATCATCACTGCCTAGAAGCTCTATAAGCTTTTTTGAATTTTCAGTGTTGTCTTCATCAACAATTTGAACATTTAACGCCTTAAGCTTTAATGGATTTTCATCATTCAAATTGTTAAAAAATGCCATAAAACATGCAAGTAAAATAGGAAATAAGATAAAATATGCTATGGTAACTACGCCATTTGCAAACATACCTTTAAGGGTAGTTTTTATATAATATAATGCCTTCATAGCTCTTCCCCCTAATCTCTTAAAGTTTTTCCTGTTAATGATAAAAATACATCTTCAAGCTTTGCCTCTTCATAACTAATCTTCTTTATATTAACAGTTTCTTTTTCTAATAATGAAAGCACACTAGCCAGCTTAAACTTTGAATCAATAGTTAAAGTAAGTACATTATCCTTATCTGATACCTTATCGATCCCCTCTAAATCCTTTAACTTCATTATTGTTTCTCCACTTATCTCTTGAGTTTCAATAATCACCTTATTGTTAGAGAAAACTGAAGCCTTAATCTCTTCTCTATCTCCATAGGATACTTCCTTGCCTAAATCAATTATAAATACTCTCTTGCAAAGCTCCTCGATTTCCTCCATATAATGGGAAGTATAAATTACTGTAGTACCCCAATCCTTACATATATTTTTTATGAAAGAAAATATATGATTTCTTGATTGCGGATCTACGCCAACGGTAGGCTCATCCAATATTAAAACCTTTGGATGGTGCAGAATTGATACTGCAATATTTAGTCTTCTTTTCATTCCACCTGAAAACTTCTTAACCTTTTGCTTTTTAGTTTCCTCTAATCCAGTTACTTTAAGGGCCTCTGCTATTCTTTCCTTCAAAAGTTTCCCCTTTAGTCCATATAAAGCTCCAAAGAACTCTAAATTATCATAGGCATTAAGGTCCTCCATTAGAGCTAACTCCTGTGGAACATATCCCATACATTCCTTTGCCTTAATTGGCTCCCTTAGAATATCATATCCACATATTTCAATAGTCCCACTATCTGGTGTTAATAAACTTGTCATAATATTTATTAAAGTTGACTTACCCGCTCCATTAGGTCCAATAAAGCCAAATATCTCCCCTTCTTTTACTTCATAACTAATATTATCTAAAACTAACTTATCATTAAATCTTTTACTAATGTTTTTTACTTCTATAATACTCATAAAATTACCCCCTAGACTTATCTTACTATTATAATAAGATACTTCCAGGGGGATAGCCATAACTTAAAGTCACTACATAAATGACTTAAGTCACTATTCCATTTTTAAAAGCAAAAATTGCAATCTGTGTCCTGTCTCTAAGCTTCAACTTTGATAGTATATTTGTAATATTATTTTTTATCGTTCCTTCTGATAAAAACAACTCTTCTGAAATCTCTTTATTAGTAAATCCTTTAGCTATTGCTTCTATTATTTTAAGCTCTTTCTCCAAAAGTCCATACTTATCTATATCACTTTTAATTACTCCATTACTTCCCATCATTTCTATGGCCACATCAGGATGAACTACCATATTACCTTTATAAGCCATTTTTATACCTTCATAAATTACATCATGGGAGCTATCCTTAAGCATATAACCAAAAGCCCCATACCTCATGGCTTCTCTTATATACTTCTTATCCTTAAAGGTAGTAAGAATTATAACCTTTATCTTTGTAAACTGTTCCTTAATAAGTCTTGTCCCCATAACCCCATCACAAGTTTTCATTCTTATATCCATAAGAACAACATCAACATCAGTGGTTTTGCAAACTTCCAAAGCCTTATAACCATTTTCAGCTATCCCAACAACTTCAATATCCTCATATACTGAAAGCATTACTTTCAAGCCTTCTCTTATTAACTTCTCATCATCTACAATTAAAAGTTTAATCTTCTCCATTCCTACACCTCCACTTCCCTTGGAACTATAACCTTAACAAAAAAACCATTGTCTTTGCTAGACTTCATATGAACTATACCCTCTATCTCCGCTACTCTTTCCCTTATACTTTTAAGTCCGAGTCCACTTTCCACAATTTTATCTGTTCCCACGCCATTGTCACTAAAGGATATTACAAATTCATCTTCTGTAAAGTTCATAATAACCTTAACCATAGTTGCTTTACCATGCTTTAAAGAATTTGATAAAATCTCTTGAATCATTCTATATAAATGATTAATCTGCTTAGTTGATAAATTCCAATCACCCTTTGATATAATGACCTTAACTTCTACTCCAGACATTCTCTCAAAGTTTTTACATACCTCTTGAAATCTTAAAATTCCTTGGTAATTATCATATTCATCAGGCTTTAACTCCCTTACAGCTCTCTTCACATCTTGAAAACTTTCACTAATAAAAGCCCTTAAATTTCCTATCATATCTTTCATAGAACTATTTTCTTTCTCCGCAATAGCTTCCATGGCAGATAACTGAATCATAGCAGTAGATAAAGTATGTCCAACACTATCATGAATTTCCCTTGATATTCTATTTCTTTCCTTTAATAAAGTTAATTCCTCAATAGACTCTACATACCCTTCAAGCTCCTTATTAGCTTCTATAAGTTTTTCATCTGAAACCCTAAGCTTATCATAAAGCTGCTGTGCTTCAACCTTTGTACTAAAAAGTCTAGATATATAACTTAAAAGAATAAAGAAGATTCCAAGTAAAACAAAATTAATAATGCCATCTTCAATAGGCCCACTAAACTTCGGATAAATTCCAAAAAATAAAATTATAAACCCTAATCCATACTTAACTATCTTAATTTTCAACGGGAATAAATCTATGGATACCCCTATTAAGTAAAAAATAATAGTTCCTCCAAAGTTCAGTTGTGCCAATGGTATAAATGCTAGCTCTATTATTATTGAAAGGATAGCACTACTCTCTTTCTCTAAATAAAACATTCTCAAATGATTATTTATAATAAATAATAGAAGAAAAACTAGACTTACTATGCTCTTATTTCCTACTTCTATAAACAATTGAAAGGTTAATATACAAAATGATATATATCTCATTAACAATAACTCTTTACTCTTTATCATAACGCTCTCCTAATATATATTTCTCTATATATTTATTTAAGCCTAAATCACATAAAATTACTAGTGTATCTTTTACATGATTATGTTTTGTTAACTTTACATATAAACACCTTGGGAAGATTTTACTCTTACTTTAAAAAATATTCCAATGCCTCAAGACTAATTACTGGTCTTAAGAGTTGCATTTTTTTCACTTCTTCATATTCGAACCCTGCAATACCATTTTGAAGTAATGATGTTCCATATCCCATTTCTTTTGCTCCATTATAAGAGAACAATACACAATACTCTGCTGCAAATCCGCTTATAACAAGAAATTCAACTCCAAGTTCTTGAAGCTTATCATGAAGCTCTGTCTTGAAAAATGCATTATTATACTCTTTATGTATAACAATATCATCTGTACTCTCATTAATAGAATCAACAAATTCAAACTTCTCAGAACCAGGCCCCTCTCCCACTTCTATATCCAATACTTTAACAACAGGCAATCCTTTTTCCCTAAACATACGTGCTGCCTCATTTATATACTCTACTGCATCATCAAATTCTCTTTGACATTTACAAAAGTCATAACATCCCTTTTGCATATCAATTATTAGAAACGCTGCTTTCATTCTTATACACCCCTTTAAATTTTTATATCTTACCCATGAAAATATATTTCCAATTTATATTAAAAACCAACAAATATATACTATTAAATTATAATACATTAAATAGTAAAAGTCTCAACTTTTTCAAAAATAAAACTATCTAATTTAATTACTCAATTACTTTAATGTTCTTACCAATGCACTTCTACTCTTTGAAAGAAGTTCATTCTTAATTAGAAAATTCCATACTGGCTCAAATTTTTTCCATGCACCTGCATAAGTGAAATGTTTTAATCTCATTCTAAGTTCTTCATGCTCCTTTGATGCCTTATATATATTTCTCCACTTATAAAAATCTTTATAGGCTCTATTATATCCACTTTCCATTTCTTCTTTTGTAATATTAGGGTGATTAAATACTAAATGCCTAGTATCGTATAATCTCCAATCCTTAGTAATAATTCTCTTATCTTCATCCATTTTATTAAATATCCCCGTACCAGGATAAGAAGTTTTAACCTAACATTTTGGATAAAAAAAAGAGCCGCAATTTGCGACTCCCTTTAATTTAAACTTTACTCTATGGATTTTAGTGCATCAATCATATTTATATTTTTTAATTTTATATGCATCATTATCATAACTAATATGGCAAAAAACATTGTAATTACTCCAGAGATTACATAACTGCTCATGTCTACAGTTGGTATCATCATCATATTGTCCATTTCTGCTGTACTCACTAAAAATACATATAATATTTTACCCATAACTGACCCTGCAAGTATACCTAATATTGTTAGTATTATGTTTTCTCTAAATATATACATGGCAACTTCATTATCATAAAAACCTAGTACCTTTATGGTAGATATCTCTCTTATACGTTCAGATACATTTATATTAATTAAATTATATAATACAACAAATGCTAAACTTCCAGAAGCAACTATTATTACTATCATAACTAAGCCTAAATCAGCAGATTCACTTAAGCTTCTTAACTTTGAAGCAAGGGTAACATTTACTACTTTATCATTGTCCATAAGGGTAGTAGATATTTTATTATCATCTTCTCTATTAGAATTCAACTTTAATAATTGTGCATTATATTTGGGAGCACTTTTAAATATCTCTTTATAATAGGATGGTGATAGATATATATAATGTCCAGCATAATTTTCTACTATATTGTCTACTTTAACCTGATGAGAATTATTATCCGAATCTGTTAAAGTTACATACTCCCCAGCAGATACCCCTAAAACATTTGCCAGCTTTTCATTTATAATTACTCCACTATCTGATAGTTTGTACTCAGTTCCAGTTTCTCTATGGTTTAATAAAATATATTTATTTAATTCATCTATATTTTCTGGTACATACATAATAGCACTTTGCTTACTTACACCTTCTTTTATGAAGGTTACTGAATCTTGATGAATATTTAAGCTACTTTCATATCCTTTTAAGTTATTTAGACTACTATCATATTCTGCATCTTCTTTTTTACTATTATTATCATCAAATACTACCATAGCATCATACTTTAATAATTTCCCAAATTGAATATCCATAACTGAAGAATTGGATTTTTCAAGAGATATACCTGCAACAAGCATAGCCATACATCCTGATATACCAAGTATTGTCATTAACATCCTTTGCTTATATCTAAAAAGATTTCTAAAGGTAACCTTTTGATTAAAGTTCAGTCTTTTCCATAAAGGAGTAATTCTTTCTAATAATATCTTTTTACCAACCTTTGGAGCTTTTATTCTCATTAAATTAGAAGGATTTTCTCTTAATTCCTCTTTTAATACAATTAATGATGCTCCTACTGTACAAAGTATTGAGGCTGCTAAAGACTGAATTATATAGGATGGATAATAGTGTATTTTTACCTTTGGTAATGCAAAGGCAGATGAATAAGCTTTACTAATTATATATGGAAGGATACTACTTCCAACTACAATACCAAGGACACTACCAACAATACTAGCCAGTGCTGCATAAACTATGAATTTCCTAGCTATTTCTAAATCCTTATAGCCTAAAGCCTTTAGTGTTCCTATTTCCACTCTATTTTCTTCCACCATCCTAGTCATCGTAGTTAAGCATATAAGTGCTGCAACTAGGAAGAAAAATACAGGAAATACTGAAGCTATCTTATCTAAGCTATCAATTGATCCTTTGTAAGTTGCATAACCAGGATTATCATTTCTATCAAAGAAATAATACTTACTATTATTTAAATCACTTAATTTTTCCTTTTCTTCATCTATCTCTTTTCGCCCATCTGCAAGTTTTGCTTTATTCTCCTTGATATCCTTCTCTCCATGAAGAAGTTTTTTCTCTGAAGCTTCAAGTTCCTTCTTAGCCTTATCAAGTTCTAACTGTCCTTGCTTTTTACCTTCCTCAAGGTCTTTTTTACCTTTTATAAGTTCCTCTTTCCCTATGAGTAGTTGCTTTTCAGCTGCTTTAAGCTGTATCTTGCCTTCATTAAAACTTTTAACTTTTTCCTCATAGGAAATTATACCTTGTTGATACTGAGTTATTCCAGCTACTAAAGTTTCTACCTTAGACTTATTCTCACTTGCACTTTTACTAGCACCTTCTACTCCTTGTGCCATACTAATCACTAAAGAAACATTAGTTGGGTCTTTTTCTAAACTACTTACTAAACTACCTAATTCATTTAAACCTAAATCAGGGTTAGATAAAGCACCTTTCCAATACTGAATTTTTTCCTTTGAAACTTTTTCACCTTCTTTAGTGTTCTTTGCTGTTTCTCTCATATCACTAGAAAGTGCATTGTATGTCCCTATTAAAACTTCTAAACTATATATTTGATTTTCATACTCTATCGTGCTTTTAGTTGGATCAATGCCTTGGTTTAAAAATCCTTCCTTAGCATTATCAAGTTGAATTTTTCCTGCCTCTAGCTGTTTCTCACCCTGTAAAAATTGCTCTTTTTGTTTATCAAGTTCTTTCTGACCTTTGTCTAACTCTCTTTCACCTTCAATTAATTTCAGTTCACCAGCTTTAATTTCTTGCTGATACTTTTCTGCAAACTCTTCATATTGATTTTTACCATTAATAAGCTTTGCTCTGCCTTCATCTAATTCTTTTTCAGCATCTTCAAGTTTTTTTTCACCATCTTCTATTTCTTTATAAGCCTTACTAAGCTCCTTTTCTGCCTCTAATTTTACTTCTTCAATTCTTTCTATCACTCTATTTGAGTATAGATTTTTAAGATACTTATTATTTTCCTCCATCTTATCCTTATACTCATCGCTATATGCACCAAGGTTAGCTACATTTTTAAATCGTACATATACTTCCGTATACACATCCATGGATATATCTAAGCTATTTAATATTGCAAAATAGTCTACACTTCCTTTTCCAACGGTAGTTGTTCCCCTAGATATATTTTCTATATACATAGGACTTTGTACAAATCCAACAATTTTAAAAGTTTTCTTCTTAAAGTATTTATTATCTAGCTCTTCATCAGATTCTATGGTGTAGGTATCCCCTATGTTTAAATTTTTATCTTCCTTTAAAGCATTTTCATCTAAAGCTATCTCACCACTATTTTTAGGCAATCTCCCTTTTGTAACAATTAATTTATTTATATTACTAGAGTCCTTCTCATCATATTCCATAAACTTAACCACATTATTTATATTAGTTAAATTTACGTCTATAGTAGATGTTCCAAAGTAATCTAAAATTTCATCCTTATTCTCAAGTAGCTTTAAATCATTTTCATTAAGACCTATACTAGACACTATCCTGCTATCCATTAGATTTTGCTCTCTAAAAAAGTCATTTATAGACTCTTTTAAATCTGGTCCACTAGATTTAATTCCAGAGTAAAAAGCAACTCCTAAAAAAATTATAGCAAATATTGATATAACCCTTGCTTTAGAAGATAATATTTCCCTTATTATTGATTTTTTATATGCTCCATTTTTCATCTTCTACCCTCTACCACTCTATGTCTTCAACTGAAACAGGATTTTTATTCACTTCAACACTTATAACCTTTGCATCCCTAATTTTTATAACTCTATCTGCAATAGGAGCAAGGGCTGAATTATGGGTTATAACAATTACTGTTGTCCCTGTGTTTTTACATGTATCCTGTAATGTCTTTAAAATCTGTTTTCCTGTTTTATAGTCAAGGGCTCCAGTTGGCTCATCACATAAAAGCAACTTAGGATTTTTAGCTATTGCCCTTGCTATAGAAACCCTTTGCTGTTCTCCTCCTGATAATTGAGATGGAAAATTGTTTTTTCTATGACCAAGTCCCACTAACTCAAGAGTTTTATCTACATCTAAAGCATCCTTTGAAATTTGTGTAGCCAATTCCACATTTTCCTTTGCAGTTAAATTTTGAACTAAATTATAAAACTGGAAAACAAACCCCACATCATGTCTTCTGTACTTTGTAAGCTGTCTCTTGTTAAACTTAGATATATCAACGTTATCAATAATTATTTCACCTTCATCACAAGTATCCATTCCTCCAAGTATATTGAGCACAGTTGTTTTACCTGCACCACTTGGTCCTAGAATAATAGTAAACTCTCCCTTTTCTATAGAAAAATTAATACCATTATTTGCTGCAATGGTAGTTTCTCCAACCTTATATCTTTTATATTCATCTTTTATCTCTATGTATGACATGTTGCCCTCCCTAATCAATACTACCTTTAAATACTCAATGTCATTAAATAGACACCTTGTTTAGTTAATGCTATAATTCAAGTATAAATAATATATGGATTAGTTACAATAATCACATATTTTCATAGTGTTATTAAATATACATTTTAGCGAGTTTTGTTTATTTAATAACATATAATTAATAATTGCTTTAATAAATACTAAAAAAGGATGAGTTAAATGGCAGGCGTTAAAGGAAATAGAAGAATTTTATATACTAAAAAAATAATAAAAGAAAGCTTAATTGAATTACTTAAACATAAGAAAATTCATGAAGTTACCGTTACTGATATCTGCAAAAAATCAGATATTAATAGAGGAACTTTTTATACCCATTATAAAGATACCTATGACTTACTTAAATCCTTAGAGGATGAACTATTTAATCAAATCTTAGAATATATCGAAGAAACCCCAGTTGAAGAATACAAAGATGTTTTATTACTTAAAGCACTTGAATTAATTCAAGAAAACAAAGAATTATGCCAGATACTATTCAGTAGACAAATGGAAAATAACATTATGGATCGTATTATTTACGTAGCAAGCAAATCTAAAATTGATAAGCTAGTTAGGGATTCAAAAGTAGATGATAAATTTTTAGATTACTTTATAAAATACTCTGTAGGAGGGGTTGTTTCAGTTGTTCAAACATGGCTAGACAATAATTTAAAGGAATCTCCTAAAGAAATAGTTAACATTATAAATAGTATTATCTCTTTTCGACCTTAATATTATAAATAACCTTTGTTTATTAAACATATTAGATGGTATATAATAATAGTAATAATGCGAATAATCCATAAGTGGTAACTTTACAAATAGAATTAAATGAAATATTAAAGTAATATATAGTTAAGGGCCATAGAGAGGAGGTATCCTATGAATTTTAAGCCCCTTCCAATAGGAATAGATAACTTTAAAAGAATAATAGATGATGGGTATTATTATGTAGATAAATCACTACTTATAAAGGATATTATAGATAATAAAGCTGGGGTAAATCTCTTTACTAGACCAAGACGATTTGGAAAAACCTTAAATATAAGCATGTTAAAATACTTTTTTGAAAAGGATGAAGAAGATAATGCTTATCTTTTTAAAGATTTAAAAATAATAAGTGAAGACGATAAATACACATCACAAATGGGTCAATATCCAGTGATAAATCTTTCTCTAAAATCATCTAAACAACCTAATTTTCAATTGGCTTATGAGTGTTTACTAAATGAAATTATTCACGAATTCAAAAGGCATGATTATGTTTTAAATAGTGATAAATTAACCTATGAAAAAGCTGATTATCTAAATATTATTAACAGAAGGGCTCCTAAAAGTCAGGTTGTCACCTTAATAAAGTTTTTATCTGAATGTCTCCAAAAGTATCACAATAAGAATGTAATTATATTAATTGATGAATATGATGTACCATTAGAAAACTCATTTTTCAGAGGTTTTTATGGTGAAATGATAGACTTTTTAAGATCACTTTTTGAATCTGCATTAAAAACTAATGATTATTTAGAATTTGCAGTTTTAACAGGATGTCTTAGGATATCAAAGGAGAGCATTTTTACTGGTCTTAATAATTTAGAGATAATCTCAATTTTAAATAAGTACTATGACGAATACTTTGGTTTTAAGCCTGAAGAAGCAAAAAAAATTCTAGAGGACTATAACTTAGAAGATAAAGAAAGTACAGTAAAGCAGTGGTATGATGGTTATATCTTTGGAGATGCGGAAGTTTACAATCCTTGGAGTGTTATAAAGTATGTTAAAGATTTATATATAGATAGAAATGAGTTTCCTCGCTCTTATTGGGCTAACACTAGTTCAAACAGCATTGTAAAAAGTTTAATAGAAAGAGCAGATGACGATACTAAATCAGAGGTAGAGGAGCTTATAGCCGGTAAAATCATTGAAAAACCTATACATGAGGATATAACCTATGGAGATATAGATTCTTCTATGGATAACCTTTGGAACTTTCTATTCTTTACAGGCTATTTAAAAAAAGCATGGATTAAAATGAATGAAAATAATGAAATAGTTGCTGGTTTAACTATCCCTAACGAAGAAATTAGATTAATTTATAAAAACACCATTTTAAATTGGTTTGAATCTGGAGTTAAAAGTAGAGATCTAACAAAGATGTATGATGCAATAGTCACTGGTGATGCAGTAACCTTTGAAAATGAATTAGTAGACCTCTTAACCGAAAGTATAAGTTTTTATGATGCCTATGAAAATTTCTATCACGGCTTCCTACTAGGCTCCCTAGTTAATATGAAAAGATATATTATAAAATCTAATAGAGAAGCAGGCAAAGGCAGAAGTGATATTGTTATTAGATATCCTAACAGTCGTGGAGCCGCAGTTATTTTAGAATTAAAAGTAGCTAAAAATATAAGGCAGCTAGAAGAAAAATGTGATGAAGCATTAAATCAAATAGAAGATAAACACTATGATAAACCTCTTCTAGAGGAAGGTTATAAAAATATAATAAAGTATGGAATAACCTTTTATAAAAAAGACTGTATGATTAAAAAACTTATATAGCTAAAAAAGACTATCTCATATTAAAAATTAATAACTAAATAAATAAGCTAAAAAGCTAGNNCTAGCTTTTTAGCTTATTTATTATCTGCCTATTTATCTTTATCTAATTGCTCTTTTACTAGTTTCATAATTTCACTATACTTACTATTTATAAGCCCATAGTTATCTTTAACATGTGGAACCATACATCCACTACAGTCCTTTATTCCATCTTCAGTAATTTTGAAATTACCACCACATTTATCAGCTAATGCGTAAAGTGGGCAATAACAAAATAGGCAATTAAACTCCTCAGGTTTATTAGTTTTGTGACAAGGGAAATATTCACATTCCTTATTTTGATGAAAAGCATAATGCTTACCTTCCCAATATTTATCTATCATTTTTTCTCCCCCTACCCTTTATCCTTAGTGTAAAGTTTTTTACACTATTTATCTTACACTTTTTATTATACAGTTTGTACTTTTAACAGTCAATTTATAGCATCTATAACCTTCAATATAGAATCAGCTGCTTTCTTTGAACCTCCAAAATTTAGACTTTTATACAAACTCTAGAGTTCATTTCATAAGCTAGTAGATATTTTTATTTATTTTCTAACAATACTTTTGGTTTACTTTTGATTCCCTTTATTCCAAGATTACCATAGATTTCACTAACTGTTCCTGCGGTAATAAATGCATCAATTTGTTCTTTTTTAATAAATTCCATAAGATAAGAAAATTCATTTCGTGTCATTAAACTTTCAATTTCATACTTGCCCTCAGCTTCTAATCCACCTTTAATTGGATATAGTGTTGCTCCACGTTTCATATCTTCTATTATAAATTTACGAATTAACTGATAATCATTAGAAATAACACAAACCCTTTTTCTAGAATTAAATCCTATCATAAAGTGCTCCAATATTAATCCATTGAGATAAGTTCCAATCAATCCTATGATTACCGTTCTTACATCATACACAAAAATTGCGGTACAACAAATAATTGCTCCTGCAATAGTAACTGATGAACCTAAATCAACGTGAAAATATTTGTTTACAATTTTGGCTATAATGTCTAGACCACCTGTTGATGCATTACGTCTAAATAAAATTGCTTGTGAAAAACTCAAAATCAACACAAAACATATAAGATCTAACCACTGATCCTGCATCAATGATTGGCTCATTGGCCATAACTTTTCTAGTATGGCAAGGAGCGGTGACAAAATCAAAGCAGAATACACAGTTTTAATGCCAAATTCTTTCCCAATTAGAAAGTAAGATAAAATTAATAAAAATGAATTTATAATAAAAATTAATACTGGCAATGGAATGGATGTAAGTAAATTAATTACTATTGATAAGCCAGTAATAGATCCAACAATTAATTTACTTGGAATCAAAAAGAAATGTACAGCTAATGCCCCAATAAACATACCTAATGTTAATATAGGTATTTCCTTAATAAAAGTTTTTACCCTTTCCCCCATTTTATCTCTCCTCAACCTCTAAGCTAACCGTTTATTTTCAAACACGATTAGTTTATTATAATTTAAATAATAAAATCGTTTACATGATTAATTTTAACATAAATACCTATATTTCGAAATGATAAATTTAACTTTTTTTAAAAATTTCAATTAATATTTTAAAGAATAAAATAATAAATTTTATTTTATAATTGAGATTTGTAATAAAACACTTTTAAAAAGGAGAGTAGATAGATTTGTGAAAACACAAATTTGCCTGCTCTCCCTTTAGGATATTAAAATTAGGTTGATATTTTAGAATTATTAACTTTAACTTGTACTATTTACATTCTAGTATTAGTTTCTTATTTTTCTAAATCATCCTTGCAAGATATTTTTTTCTTTTTAATAACAATTCCACCAAAACCAATAATTAATACAATTCCGCATAATACAAGGGTCCAGATATATCTTCTTGCGTATGTTATATCCCCTGTAGCTGGTAAAGTAGTTTCTTTATTCTCTGTTGGTGTCTGTTTGTCGTCCTGGTTATTAGTAGCCCCATCCAGAACTGTATCAGATATCACAATTGTATATTCAGATGCATGGGTAAAGGTCAGTTCCACATTACCATCTTCCTTAATATCGTCTGCACAGATGAATTCCATTTTTCCGTTCTCTTGATTATAGTAAAATAAGTTTGCATATAATCCTGCATTCTTCTTCTCCATATTGATGGTGAGAACTGCGGCAAATCCAAATTCTCCGTCATAGGAAAGACTGATATTCATGGAATAGCGCTCTCCTGTTACTTTGTTGATCACATCTACTGGAATGGCATTGGTATTCTTTTTTACTCCAAAATCAACATCTTTCAATTTGCTACTTGTGATGCTTTTTCCGTTCACCCTCCATGTAATTCCATTGCCCATGTCAAAGACAAGAGTGATGTCCTTGCCCCTGATAGTACCCAGCACTTCTCCAGGCACAACAGTAGAGCCATTCATATCTATGATAACCCTATCCTGTTCTTTTGCCTTCTCAATCTGTCCTTTGATGACATCCCATCCTTTTTTACTACTGTCATCTTTAAGAAATGGATTTTCATCATCCTTATTTGGAGGATTTTCCGACTGTTCAGTTGTTCCACTGCCAGAGTCTACTGCCTTCACTTCTGTTACTGTTGCTGATGTATTTCCTGCCTGGTCATAACCCGTTATGGCAATACTTCCTTTGAAATCTTTGTTAATGGTGAATTTTGCTTTACCCTCATTGTTCACCGATACATTTACTGCATCCTGTGCCGTTTTACCCTCCGGTGTCAGTATATAAGAAATATGATCCGCCCCGGAAATAGTATCACTTACAGGCACTGTCACATCCAGCCTGTTCTTATCAAATATTGAGTCAAGTAAGGAAGAATGTTCACTATAAGTAATCTCTCCTAACCTAGGCTTTACTGTATCCTTTTTCACTTCAATGGTCCTTGCATCGGTAATGTAACCCGTACTCATCTGTTTGAGATAATAGGTGTAGTTTCCATTCATATCTGCTGTAACAGTAAGAGCATTTTCCCATGAAGCATCTATTCCATTTGACACTGCAATTTCATAACCCTTAGGTGCATTTACTGTAACATTTCCTATAAACCAGCCCTTTAAACCCTTGTTGGTATCTGCAAGGCTAGCTGTTATACCACTATCCAATGTCAAATAGTCAATTTTAATGCCATTGATTGTGGTTGTTGCAGCAGTATAATTTGTTGTAGCTGCCACATCCACCTTTAGGGTATAAGTTCCTAATGCAGATGGTGCTTTAATTCCTGATAATTTTTTATTCTCATCAACTACCGTTCCTTCATACCATGTAAAAGTAAAATCTGCTCCACTATTAGAGGTAATGAAATGAGCTGGTGATGGCGTTTCAATAGCACCTCCGGTATAGGTAAATGTCTTTGGATAACTGCTATTTTCCACATATCCATTGCCCTGCTTTACCCTAATGGTCACAGTATCAGAAACTGCCACATAATTTGTACTCTCTGCCATACTTGCCGTAATAAGGGCTTCACCTGTTCCTTTAATGGTCACCTTTCCCTGTGAATCCACTGCCACCACCTCAGGTTTATCTGAGCTATAGGTTACAGCAGATTCCCCAGTTTTGGTTACGGTCAGATTAAAATCCTCATCTCCATAGGTTTTCTCAGCCACACCTTCCAATGAAAGGGTGGAAATGGCCTTTTCTATGGCAACATTCTGTTCCACTTCTTTCCCTTTAAAGCAGTTTGTATCATCTCTTGCAATGAAAGCTTTAATGGTATAGCTTCCAGCATTAATAGGAAGTCCTGATACATATGTGCTGTCTTTTGCCCCCTGCGCCTTGTAAGAATAAGTTACTGTTCCATTAGAACCTCCAGTGCTTAGCACAAAATCTTTACTACTTCCTTCTTCTATAGCACTTCCATCATAAGTGATTGTTTTTGACGGAGTAATAGTTACAGTAGGTTCATCATATATTTTAAATTTCACAGTTTCCGTGTTACTGTTACCCACCTGATCAGTTACCATTACAGAAATGGTATGATTTCCTTTTGTACTAACAGAAACATTATTTGTATCTTTAAAACTAGTTGTCTTTGTACTGTCAAAATCTGCTGGTGTCAGTACTACTGCAGCTTCGCCATCAATGCTGTAGGTCACTGACTTCAATCCTGATGATACCTCTTCATCTTCAACCGAAATACCTATTGCAACTGTTCCGGTATATGCCCAATCTCCAGCCTCTTTTAAAGCTGTACCAGAAGGTGTTAGTGTAACTGTGGGTGCTTTTGTATCCACAACAATCTTGCTATCTGCAGGCTGTAATGAAGCCTCTGCAATATTTCCTGCTGTATCTACTGCACTTATAGTATAGGTACCCATAAAGTCTTCCGTAGTGGTAAAGCTTAGGCTATATCCATCTTTCTGATTACCTGAAAGTGCTTTATCTACTACTGTTGTAGTTGTGCTGTCTGATTTTAATGTTACTATGATATTGTCTTTATCAAGTCCGCTATCCTTTTCCGTAATAGGAACAGTTACGGTAATCACTTCCTTACCCATTATGAAGTTCCATAGATTTACCACTGGATTATTTGTTCCTTGCTTATAAGAAGCTGTTCCAAATGTAGATACAGTGGTATCCATTTTAATGGTAACACTCTCTGTTTTTGTGTTTAATGCATTATCTGTAGCTGTAACCGTATAAGTATGAATGCCCTCCTTGCAGGAAATCTGGTTACTGCTATTATTCCATGCTGCAGTTAGATCTCCATCTGCTGACTGTGCGTTAAACAGATTCTGTTCTTCTCCATTATCTACCTTATAAGTCACAGATTTAATTCCGCTACCGGAATCTACTGCTTCTATCTTTATACTCTTTGCAGTGTTATACCAACCTGTTCCAAAGGCAGCACTTCCATCTGTAAGTGTTACAGTTGGTGCCGTATCCTCCACCGCTGCCTTCACTTCTGTTACTGCTATGGATGAATTTCCCGCCTTATCATAACCCGTTATAGCAATACTTCCTTTGAAATCTTTATTAATGGTAAATTCTGCTTTACCCTCACTGTCCACCGATACATTTACTGCATCTTGTGCTGTTTTACCCTCCGGTGTCAGTACATAAGAAATATGATCCGACCCAGAAAGAGTATCACTTACAGGCACTGTTACATCCAGCCTATTCTTTCCAAATATCCAGTCAAGGAAGGAAGAATGTTCACTATAAGTAATCTCTCCTAAGCTAGGCTTTACTGTATCCTTTTTCACTTCAATGGTCTTTTCTCCAGTAATGTAACCCGTACTCATCTGTTTCAGATAATAGGTATAGTTTCCATTCATATCTGCTGTAACAGTGAGCGCATTTTCCCATGAAGCATCTATTCCATTTGACACTGAGACTTCATAACCTGACGGTGCATTTACTGTAACATTTCCTGTAAACCAGCCCTTTAAACCCTTGTTGGTTTCTGCAAGGCTAGCAGCTACTTCACTATCCACTGTCAAATAGTCAATTTTGATACCGCTAATTGTAGTTGTTGCAGCAGTATAATTTGCTGTAGCTGCCACATCCACCTTTAGGGTATAGGTTCCTAATGCAGATGGTGCTTTAATTCCTGATAATTTTTTACTCTCATCAGCGGCAGTTCCTTCATACCATGTAAAAGTAAAATCTGCTCCACTATTAGAGGTAGTGAAATGAGCTGGTGATGGTGTTTCAATGGCACCTCCTGTATAGGTAAATGCCTTTGGATAACTGTTATTTTCCACATATCCATTACTCTGCTTTACCCTAATATTCACAGTATCAGAAATTGCTACATAATTAGTACTCTCTGCCATACTTGCCGTAATAAGGGCTTCACCTGTTCCCTTAATGGTCACTTTCCCTTCAGAATCCACTACTACCACCTCAGGTTTATCTGAGCTGTAGGTTACAGCAGATTCACCAGTTTTAGTTACCGACAAATTAAAATCTGCATCTCCATAGGTTTTCTCAGCCACACCTTCCACTGAAAGGGTTGGAGTTGCCTTGGAAATAGAAAATTCAGCAGTTGCCGTAATTTCCTTATAGTTGTCTGTTTCTGAGAATACAGCCTTCACTGTGTAGCTTCCAGCCATCATTGGCATTGTGTCTGTATAAGTGCTGTCTTGTGAACCTTTTATCTTATAATAATATTTAACATTGTCTATTCCATTAGTTGGGGACACTGGCACCGGTTTCTTTCCACTACTGCTATCAGTTGTATAAGTCCAGCTATCCATGGTTACAGAAGCAATACCTGGAGCTTTTTCAATCTGTATAGAAAGTCCAGAAGGTTGAGTAAGCTCATACCAGAGAGCATCCGTTCCACTGACAGAAAACGTGCCAGTCAAAGTTACATTTTGCTTACCAACAGATGCAGATTCTGCAGCGGCGGTGATACCTTTGTAATCATTAAGACTTACAGAGTCCGTAGTACTTACACCATTTAATGTTGCAGAAGAAATTGCTACAGACTTAGTTCCGTCATAATATTTTTTATTAAACTCTACATTTACTGTGAGGGGACATTTATCTACAGTGATCTTAATAGGTTTGCTTGCCATATTATAATCAGAATCCCCTGGATATACCACATATAGATTGTTTTCTCCAATTGAGAGTTTCTTTCCCTTTGTATCATAGGTGATACTTGCTTTACCATTGGATATGGTACCAGATGCAATGGGTTCACTTCCATCGGCATTTTTAGAAATCACTACGGTTCCAAGCACCGAAGTCTTTGAAAATGTTACTGGTACGGAAAGTACACTACCATAGGTCACTGCTGTGCTGCCTGACATACTCATCCCTGAATCATCCTTTATCTGAATTGTAAATGTCTTCTCATAATCCTTTAAGGAAGTAACACCATTTTTCACCACAGCCTTTAATATAAGAGTTCCTGTATGTGGAACACTAATATTGCTACCACTTAACACTGCTTCAGTGGTTCCTTTATCTATTATTTGCCAAGTAATATCTTTATTTGTTGCATTCTCCGGACTTACAGTGGCAGATAATGTACCACTAAAACCTGGAAGCCAATTAGAGGTATCAAGAGAAATATTATCTATAGGCGTAAAATAGTCTCCTCTAATATAAAATTTTCCGGAGGCGGTTCCTAATATAGGGATTACAGATGTTGCCCAATTACTGCACTTCATCGTTGTGTTTATAGTGCTGACAGTTGTTACTGAGCCTTCATAGGTCCCATTTACCGTCACAACCTTTGATACAACAGACCCCTCAGGAAGCCAAAGGAACAAGCGACCACTGCCATCTGTATACATATCCTTAATTCCATAAGGGTAAGGAGTCCCATTCTTTGTTACTGTAAGGGAGGTCACCAGTGCATTCCTAGATATAGTAGAATAAGAGCCAAGGGTGACAGTGGTTAGATATACATTCGTACCCTTTCCATCAGTAGGCTGTTTATGATCAAATTCTTCATATGAATTGACTAATGCCTGAGTAAATACGCTTCCTCCTGTAATTACCACATTGGTATATGTTCCTGTAACGCCACCTTGTTCAGATGCTATTGTACCGCCTTTCGCATTTACAGTGCCTCCTGCTATGGTTACACTACCTCTATTCTTAGAATCATAGATAGAGCCAATTCCCATTCCCGCGTTACTATTATTGCCCGTTATTTTTCCACCATTAATGATAACTGAAGCATAAGGATATGTAGCACTGCCCCTTTGATACGCAACTCCAATGGCTGCACAGCTTCCTGCATCAGCATTAACCTCTACAGTACCTCCTTGAAAAACTAGTCCTGTTACATTTTCCCTTCCATTTCCTGCACCAATACCCGCATTATATATTCCAAAAGCGTTGACTTTAAGAGTTCCCTCTCCGTCAAAGGTCAGTGTATTGCCTTTGTCTCCTTTATGAATAACCACACTTCCCTGGGTACTAGACATAGAACTTTCGCCCTTCATTAAAATTGTACAGTTTCCTGCTGAGTCCACATCAATGGCACTTCCCTCAGCTTCCTTAATACTAATGTTATCAAGGGTCAGGATAATAGCTGCACTGCTGTCCATGATGATACGCTGTTTTGTAGATGCAATGCCACTTTTCATACTAACAGTTGCACTTCCGGTTCCTGTAAATCTTAATATATTGGAAGCTCTATCATAATTATAATTACATCCAACTGCATTACTAACTACCAGATCACCGGTATCACTAAGCTCCGTCATATGGACATAAAGCTTCCTGTTTCCTTCTGGAATATTAACTAGATAGCAGCTGTCTGCCACCTTTGTAAAGCCTACCGTATCCATAGGTACTTCCGGTGATGTACCTTCATATAGGGACAATCCAGCAACCTCATAGCCCGTATCCGGGGTGATATAAATTAGCACCGTTTCCCCTGCTGCAAGACCCCTTGTCTTGGACATGGAAACTGTTGCATGGTCTGTAATACCTGCTGTCAATGTATAACTTCCACTGTTCTTTGTCAGTATTCCCTCTGCCTTGTCATCAGCTGTGGTAATAAGTGAACCAGTATAGATATCCCCTGCTGATGTAGATACCGCCGCTACAATAGCATTCTCCGGAAGCCACAAATATAGTTTTCCGCTTCCATCCGTTACCATGTCCTTATTGCCATAAGTATAAGCACCAGTTTGGGTATAGACTGACACACTGTTTATAGAAACAGCTGCGGTTACCCCACTTAATGAAACAGTAGTTTTATATAAATTTTCACTATTTTTATCTGTTGGTCTTGTGGTGCCCTGGGTAGAAACAATAGTTCCCCCTGTAATAGAGACACTAGGCTTTAATGATGGTGTATTATTTGTATAATAACCAATTCCATCATAACCCCATGCAGTTTCGGTGATAACCGTCCCACCGGTAATTGAAATGCTACCGTACATTTCATAGTATCTATAATAACCAATTCCAATGGCTGTACCTTTATCTGCCTTAGCATGAATGGTTCCTCCATTGATTTCAATGGAATCGAAGGAACCCACTCCATTTGCTGAACCTATGGCTGCACCACTTTCACTGGTCAATGCCTCTCCTGCTTTTGAAGTCAAATTCAAGGTTCCACCGTTTATGGTAATGCTGCCACAAAAATCATTATGAGTTCCATAGCCTATATTTCCACCGATTACTGCCGCACCATACCGGGTGGATGCCGTCATGGTTCCAGTGCTAGCTGCCGTAATATTAAGTGCTGCTCCCTGGGGAACACGAATAGCTGGACAATCCTTACCATCTACACTACTTCCCTGTGAAAAAGTGTTATTTCCCTTTAATGTAAGATTTAACTTTCCACCCGGAAACACTGTAATTGGTGAAGAGCTAGAAGAACTTTTCATAGCTGCATTATCTAAGGTAAGGTTTGCCGTTACCTTTGATGGAATAGAAATTACCTCTTTATAGGTAGAACCATCCTCACTGGTTCCCGAAATAGTAAGGGGCTTGTCCGTCAAAATAATTAAAGCACTTTCTGTTTTATATGGTTCCCCATATGCAGTAAGAATATCACCGCCCCATCTATAGTCCGTGCCCTCTATGCCTCCCGTTATCGTAAGGGTATGGGTCAGTGCGTTTGCAGTTATGATACAACTGTAGTCTATAGCAGACATCATAATCAGTACTGACAGTGTCACAGCCACAAACCGTTTCCACTTCTTTCTAACAGAGATATTACAACTTTCCTCTGATTTCTTTCCCTTTCTCATAAAATCCTCCATTTACAAATACCATTTTTTCATTATGATATTATTCTTATTTTTAAAATTATTACACATTAAAATATCTTATATTCCTCTAATTACACACTCTATATAAACAGAGTTCTTAGCTTCAGATTAGCTTCCTCTTTCTTGCCTCGGTAACAGCAGCTATTTTACTGTTCACTCCCAGCTTTTTAAAGTTCTGCTTATTATGATATTTCACATTCTCTACTTTGAGTCCTAATTCCCCAGCTATCTCTGCATTAGAAAATCCCTCCGCCTGTAGCTTTAATATTTTAAGAGAATTTTCACTAAATGATGCCTCCTCTGTAGCTAGCTTCAGATATCCAGGATAAGCAAGTGACATCTTCTCAGTCTCTATGAGTACTTCCTGGAAATATTCTGGATTTTTACTTTTCCATCCTGTTTCCTTCAACATCCGGATTACTGCTGCCCCTTCTCTGGATATAAGCCTTACAAAATGATAACTTTCTGCTTCAGTTAAGATTTCTTGGAAGTTCTCATCCCACTTAGAATCTCCCATGCGATACTTGGTAATGGCAAGCAAAAGTCCTGCTTCCATGGCTATATAAGTACGCTTCATAGCTTCAGCATAATACTGGAGACGTTGCAACAGACTCACTGCCTTTTCATATCTTCCCGTTAACAAGTAAATACGTACCTTGGTGAGATATTTAAAACGCTCCATTATAAAAAATTCTATTTCTTCCTCCGGTGCCTGTTCCATCCACTCTATCGCCTCTGCCGTCTTTCCTTGATATAGACCAATACGAATCTGCAAGGCACCAACATTGGATAAAAGCTTTGAAGTCCCTTCCTTCTCAACTTTTTTCTCAAAATTTAATAGCAACTCCTTTGCATCCTCTGCATGATCATTTAAGATATGTAGCCAAGAGAAAATTCCAACCCCTACAAAGCACTCCTCGATTTTTCCTCCTGCCTGTGCCTGCATCATCCCCTTATTAGTTAGATTTGCAATCTCATAACTGTCTTCACCTTTTTCTAAAAAGCTTTCTGCAAGGGCAAGATTCACAAGACCCTTCCCATGTTTTCCAAGGGTAAATTCAACGATTTTCCCAATACTCTTTGCTAGCTCTTTGTCCCGTCTGCTCCATTCACAGAAATCCTTTCCTCCATTCATCTGGGAGGGTAGGTTACTAGTAACGGAGAATTCAGGCAGACTAATACTTCTGTTCATTAAAAGAGTCCCAGCATTTTTCATAATATCCACAAGTGAACTGCTACCCCGATGTGGCAGACCGATGTCTAGGTAAATAATCAGACCCTTTGCTGCTTTTTTAGCACTACCACTTAAGGACCTTTCCATCTGCTTTAGTTCTTCATACCAGCGTTCACTTTCTTCTATATTTAGGAGCATGGATTGGAGCATGCTCATACCTACCATCAGTTCCATACTTTCCCTGATCTTTTCCTCCGGTAAGGCAAGATAATATTCCCTCAGTTCATAATAATAACCACTTGCAGGATTCTTCCTTGCATTGGAAATTAAAAGTCCTGCAATCCGCTCTATATCATGGCATGCCTCATACATTTTAAGGGCATTTGGGGTATCTCCTTCCAATTCATAGTAAAGACCCGCATTATAATAGAGTCGCTCCCATCTCTCCTTTTGATATGTGCGAAGGAGCCTTCTCCTCATGGAGCGTCTCATGGGAAGTCTAATTTCATAGTGGGTCCTTCCACCTGCTACTTCCTTCATAAAGATGAAGTTTCCAAGCTGTTCAGCTATGTTTATCATCCCCTCCACGTCATTTCTACCAGTAATCATCTCTGCCAGGCGCTTATCAAATTCCTCCACGATACACACCTGCATAAGAAATTCCTGAATCTCTAGCTCCCACTGGTCATAAACATAGCGATCAAGATAGTCCCAGAATTCATTTCTCATTCTTTCAATATAAGTTCCATCAAAGGGTCTGCCGGATGAAAGTTCCATAGCAATAAGCTTGGCTACTATTCCAATTCCACAACTCAGTCTCATGATTTTTTTGAAATCATCTTCCCTAAGTGTTAATCCCCACAGAGCCAAATATTCCGCCATCTCACCTTCAGAAAGTAATAAGTCCTCTTCCTCTATCACTGCAAAAACTCTCCGATAATAAAGAGGAATTAGCCAAGAAGGTATCCTACTTCTTCCCGATAAGATCAGCCAAATATCTTCCCTTTTTGCAAGTATCTCAATTTTTCTTATAAGTATTTCCCTTACCTCGTCAGTCCTTAACAGATGCAAATCATCAATGACCACGATGATTTTCTTTCCACTAGAAGGCATCTCCAGCTCTTCCTCACTTAGCTGTTCTGCAGAGTAATAATAATACCGTCTTTTCCCCATATAATCCCGGATAAAAGCTGTTTTGCCACAGCCTGATATTCCATAAATGTAAACTGTCTGAAATAAGGTCTGAGCTGCCTTCATTTTCTTATTTGCAATTCTTGGGCGTACATAGAGCTCCTCTTCAGCCTGTAACCCAAAATCTAAAAGCTTTTCTTTTTTCTCTTCCATTTTTACCTCATCCTTAAAATATATCAACCATTTACTTGATCCCTTTACAGGATAAGTAAAACATTTTATGTATTTTAATAGTTAAAATTTTACTTTATAAAAATTTTATCATAGGTATTTTTAAAAAGCCACTCCGCAAAAGGGTAGTATGAGGGTGTTTTTATAAATTCTTGAATATTTTTCTTATTTTATTGTTTGCACCGAAAAGAATGTTTGATCTAAAGCCACTACTTTCTTGAGTCTCCACTTTCAACTATTAAATAGCAAGCATATCTGGAAAGAATAACATCATATATTTCTCCTTATGCACCTGGTTCTAGCTCCACCATCTTTCCCACCTGGGAAAAATGGTCTGAAACATTAATAAAAAATAGCTACATAAGTTTAAACTCATGCAGCTATTTTTTATAAACACCTATGGTATGAAATATTTACTTTCTAACTACTTTGTCTCTATTTTTCTTATTAATAAAGTACTCTTCTGTAAGCAAATCCTCTCTTACTGAATTTGTAAATATTATATGATTTTTGTAACTTTCATTTTTATCTTTTCTTATCCAATAAGTATCTAAGAAACACATACCCTTTGAAGCTAAAAAAACTTCCCACTCATCCCAGTAATCTAAATTATAATACTCTAGATAACAATCCAAATTCATTCTATTATAAAGTATTATTCTGTCAACAATAAATTCTCTGATTACATCTGAAGGAACTTCTATTTTTGATTTTGGTATAAGCATTCCCTTACCACCTCTATTCTTTCCCTAAGTAGAGCTTTTAATTTTAAAATCACCTACTTAATTTATTCACGTATAATTCCTCTATATTTCACTGTATTAATTATACTTTATATCATTTAACAAAGGCTAGTACTGTTGACTAGCCTTTCCTTATCTCATTACAATATAACTCATCCATTTTTTCAATAAATTCTCCCCATGAAGGATTTATCTTTTTATCATTTTTTGATAAATAGTACAAGTATTTATAAATAATTCTTAACTTTTCTGTATATCCAATATTATTCTTTACTAAATAATAAATTACTTCATAAGGTTTAATCATAAAAACTTCTTCTAAACTTGTTTCTAATTTTTCTGCATCTTCAACTAATCTTATTGCATTTGAATCATGAGAGCAAAAATACAACAATTGCTTTGTAGCAATGTATGATAGTGATTTTACTTCACCTCTATCATCTCTGTTATCTATAGTTGGATTATAATTAGTATACTTTGCAATTTTTGATTCTATTGTCATTCTAACTATTTTCTCTTGCTCATTTAAATTTGAATCATAATAAATATATATGCTTGGTGGTATATCATTCTTTTTATTCTCTATTAAAGTTTTTATGCTGTTAGATTCGAACTCCCTATAAACAGCCTCATGTATACCTATAGGCTTAAAAGTATCAATAAATGGTTCTATCCAATAATTTTTATAAAATTCAAAGGGCACTGGTTTAATACCACTATGCTCCTTTGATCTATCAGGTGGAATGAATATATTAGCATCTATTAAAAATATTTGATTATTGTTTTTTAAAACTGATATAAAACCTAGATTTTTATATTTTAAGTTTACATCTTTAAATTTCATTCTTCAACCCCAAACATCTCTTCCATTTCAGCTATATCTTCAATATCAACATCTTCTACAACACCGAAATCATGTATTTTTTTATCAAACATTTCAAGGGATTCAATAAAATCTGATAATGATATTATTCCATCTTCATAGTTTCGAACTACTGTTTCAAGATCACTTCCATCCACACCTTTTTTCATAGTCTTAGAATTTAACAATTTAAATATTTCTGAATTGATACTGAGGCCTATAGTATAATATTCATCATTTTCATTTCTAGTTGGCTCATTAAATAATTCAGTATATTGCTCTCTTTTTATAGCATTTATTTCTAATAATCTTTTAACAATAGCCTTATATGGTAACCTGTATTCACAATGTAGTCTAGCAATTAATCTAAGTAGAGTTGATTGCTTCCACTTATACAATTGTAGCTCTCCATCATTTACTCCTTTTATTTCTTTTTCTAATTTATCTGTTGGCAATAGAAACTCAGCTGCAAATCTATTAGCCTTTAATTCTCTTATAGATTGCATATCATTTGATATTCTACATAAATGAACGCTTGACTCCTCATAATAATGATAAAGCTCATGTCCTAAAGCAAAAATTTGATTATCGTAATAATCATTTGTGTTTAGTCCAATGAATTTAGTCTTGCAGTCATCTTCCTTAATGCACACATATACTGCAGAAAAGAATAACTCATCAGTGTCACTATTTTCAATTGGAACATATATTAACTTTATACCTTTTTCTCGGATAAATTTTAATATACTATCCCCCATAGGAGCAGTACCAATATCTAATTCTCTTCTTTTCTCTTTTGCCATTTCAGACAACTCATAGATCTGTTTTGAAGACAAACTATTATTATCCATTATAAACTCTCCTTAACTGTTCATGCTTTTTTAAACAAAGCATCATGGAAATCATAGTTTCTAGTCCTTTTCTTTCTTCAGCAGTTCTAGCTTCACCTCTCATAGCCATAAATACATCTTCTGTTTGTTTATCTTCTAGTATACTGTCAAAATCTATCTCTAATACATCTAGAAGCTGCTGCAGCTGGTTTAGAGATGGAACGGTTTTACCTAACTCTATCCTACCTATAACTTGTCTGTTAATGCCTGTTAATTCACCTAATTGATCTTGGGTCATATCTCTTTCTTTTCTTCTTTTTGACACTATTGATGATAGTTTTTCTAAATCTATTTTCTTCATAATTACATTCACCTCACATAAAATGATACTATTTATATCACATATTATGCCTATCCTTAAGATAATGATACAATAAATACTCTTTTTTATCAATAATATTTATATACTTAATACTATATATGCTTAGCTCAAGTTGGTTAAACTATATTATAGAAATTTTTAAGCTTTATTATATAAGTAAAATCTTTTATACTTTATATCAGAGAATTATTCACTTCTAACTTGTACTATTTATATTCTAGCACCACTTTGTAAGAAATATACATAATAAAATAATTAATAGACACTCCTCTAGCAACTCCCAATATATTTCACAATGATTACTTCAATTTCTAAAACTATAAATCATTTAAAAATATTCTTATCCACACCTCTTGCAACTTTTCAAAGTAATAATCCACAGTTCTCACTTCAGCTGTTAACATTTTTCCTCCATCCATAAGTCTTGCAAATATTTTATTTGTTTTTGCTGGTATATAACCTATCTTTTCACCCTTTACTGTAAATAATTCTATAGCATATTTATCATATACATTATCAGGTTCTCTTTTTAACTTTACTTTATCTCCTTCTAATAAAATAAACCCATCCTTTACATAGTATTTCATTCCGGCTACCCTTATAGATTGAAGATATATAGTATTTTCAAAGGGCAATGCTAGTCCACCTGTTTCAATTATGTTGGCTAACTTCCCTCCACCACTATAGGTTGTTATTGATTTATCCATAACTCTGCTCCTTTAATATCTGACAAATACTCTTTTCAACCTGTGTAATCATTATTTCATAGTCATGTATATCATTAGTTATATCTTGCTTTTTCTCTTTAATATACTCATCATCATCTATAAGTTCTTTTATACTTAGAGGAAAGCTATGTTCTTCTTCATCTATAAACTTCTTTAGTTCATTAATCTTTTTCTTTAATACCACTATATTTTCTTCTATAGAAGTTACCTTAATATCTTCTTTAATCTCATTATGCTTTACTATTCCCTCAAGAATTATTAATGTTGCCAAATCATTATTCTCATAAGCGTCTTTAACTTTAAGCCATAACTCCATCATCTCTTCATTTAAACCTCTATTTACATCTGGATGCAGTATTTTAGCTAACCCCCTAAATATTTCTTTAACCTTTTTTACTTCCTCATCCGTTAATGATGGAAGTTCGAAAAACTCTCTAGAGTTCTTTAAATTATTACGCAGCTCCTCTAAATCTCGATAAAACTCTGCTAGTTCTTCTTCTAAAACTCTTTCTATTTCTTCAATATTTATTTCTTCACCTTTATTTTTACTTTTAACTATCAATGCTAATTTCTTCTTTAACCTTCTATACTTAATTTCATTTTCTAATCTTAAGAATATCAAAGCCCCTAGTTTACACATATAAAGACTCTCAAAATATTCTTTTCCCTTCTTTAAATCTTCCATTTTCTCATATAACTTTAGATACTCTTCATTTAATGTATTTAACTCTTCCTTAAGCTTTTGTATACCTGTTAATGAAACAACTATATCACTCATATAAACCTCTCATTAATATACTTTTATACTTCTAAATTAAACTATTTCAACTCTTCCATATATGTTAATTATATCATTTTTAGTTGGGATTTGAGATAGTTATAATAATATAGACTTGCTGTAAACCAATCGGTCTAAAAGTTAAAAAATATCTTGTAAAAATATAAGTATATTAGACCTAGTAAACTAAAAAAATGCAAATAAAAACCCTACTATCCGTAAAGTTAGATAGCAAGGTATTATATCTCTAACTAGCCAGTTTACCTGCCATAGCTTTCATTAGGTGAAGTATTCACTCAATCTTCTTTCTTTAACCTTCTCTCCTTTTTTAACTCTTTAAAAATATTAAATAATTGAATAACCCCAATAATTATCATTACTATAGACGTTAAGACAAATATTGCTATGGAAAATAACGCAAAATATCTAACATATGAAATTTCAGATAATAATGTAATAGCAACAAAAATAAAGAATGCTACCAGTGAAACTATTGCTGTTATTTGCATACTATTAAAAATTATATCCATGTAATCTTTTGAAAACTCTTCTTTATAGTTTAAAGTCTCCAATTCCTTTGAAATCTCTTTCCAATTCTTTTTAAAATCATTTCTTTCCTTCACATACCAATACCAGTTAATGATAGCCCATAAGGTTGTTATTATTGTAAGAATTATTGCAACAGTTGGATCTTTAATTTCTCTTTCTATAAAATATCTAAAGATAAGGTTTAATGGTGGTCCAGAACATATAATTGTGTTCCAAATTGGCAAATACAGTTTTGGCCTTAGAGCTTCCTTTAATTCTCTACCTATTTCTAATTCATCATCATCTTGAATCATTTGCTTTTTAATCTCCTAAATTCATAATCTTTGAAACACACAAGAGCTGTCACAAAACAGATATATTTTGTAATCCTCTTTAAATTATTTCAGCATATTTTACAATAACGACCTGATTCCATTATATAGTATTTGGTTAATTTAGTATATAAATAGTATGCATTTCATTGTATAATTTACAGTATATTACTTTGCATATGTACTTAATGATTTATTACCATAAAGATTATTACCTTATCTGATTTATTTCTGATAATATTGAAAAACCAGTAAATACTATCTATAGAGGTGGTTAAATGACAGAAATAGAAAAAGCCTATGTAGCTGGAATAATTGATGGAGAAGGAAGTATTATGTTACAGCGATTTCATACAAATCAATATCCTGCTCCTTGCGTATCAATAGCCTCCACTACCATAGAATTATTAACTTGGCTAAAAGACACTATTGGATATGGAGTAATAATAAAGAAAAAAAATTATAACCCTGAAAAACATAAATTATCATATTCATTTGTAATTAAACAGAATAATGCTATTAAATTACTAGAAGATATTTACCCTTACTTAATTATAGAATCTAAAAGAAAACGTGCAGAAATGATAATAACACAATATAAAGCTCTTACCCCTAGAAATGGTAGATATACAGATGAACAGCTTGCTAAAAAAGAGATGTTTTACGAGGAATTTATTAATGTAAAATAGCTACATCAGATTAAGTTGATGTAGCTATTTGTTACTGGTGGAGGCGATGGGTAACTATTACTACCCTCGACTTATTATAGTCTACTTAAAATTTCTAAATCTTTATCATTATATATATTAGATATTTTGGGCTCTGTATTTGCTATATATTTTGCATCTCGAATATTGAAATAGGGAGTAAATTCACTATTTTCAACATCAAATAATACTAATTGTACCACTCTCATCCCTGCTTTTAACTTTATTGCATTATGTCCATTGTTCCTTAATTCTAACGTTAAAGTACCTGAATATCCTGGCTGCACTATTGATGCAATATTTATTCCTAATCTATTTATTGATGATCTTGTGTAGACATGGCTCATAATATTATTAGGTAGCTTTACAAACTCAAAAGTACTTGCTAATACTAGTTGATTAGGATAAATAATAAAATCTTGCCCAAAATCTCTATATGTAGTATCAAAGAACCTCTCTATATCATTATTATTTACATCAATATAAGGTTCTCTTGTTTGTCTAGACATTTTAAATATATTGCCTATTCTTAAATCTACACTCGATTCTCCGATTTGCTCTTCATCTAAAATAGGTGTAATTATTAACTTTTTCTCTTTTAATAAACTATTAATTTTTTCTTTACTAACTAATGGCATTAATCCACCTCCTATGAATATTAGATGTTAGAGTTGCTTTTTTTATAAGACTGTTTATCAGATTTTTAACATCAATTTCCTTACTACTTCCATTGCAACTTCCCATAGTATTTTTTATGTCTTCAGAATTTAAAATATATGAAACCCATCCCGAATTTATTATGCTTACTGAATTAACTGGAACTCCATCAATTTCATTAGGAGGTATTATTAGCTTTATTTTTTCAACTAAAGAATCAATATCTTTAATAAATTCATCACTTTTATATATTAATGATTCAGAAACACTACCAATTTCCTTTAAAACAAAATCTATTATCCAATCTAAATTAGATTTTATATCATTCTCTAAATTTAATAGGTATCTATTATTAACAATAAGATTAATAACCTCATTTACTTGACAACTTGTAGCTCTAAATGGTTCTGTAATAGATTCCTCCCATTGTTTTTCATATTCTTCTAATTTATGTAATATTTTCTTGTCAATCTTTTTTAAATATCCAAGTTTAGATAATGTTGATATTCTTACATAGTTTCTAAAACTATCTCTAGGATGTGTAATTGAAAACCGTTGCAGAAATTGTGACTGACTTTTATTAATATCACTATAATAAATACTTATATTCTCACTTGCAAAAAAGCTTGCTAACCCATAAAATGTAATACCTAAAATATCTGCAACAGTTTCCTGTATCCAACTTCTCAAAATTATGTTTGGAATATTAGATTTTAATATTCTTTTCATTTCGCTCAAATTTTTCGTATATTCTTTCATGTGGGAATAAATATTACTAATATACTTATCTAAATCAATATTATTAATTATTTTTACTATTATTTTTTCAGATAATTCTAATGAGTAGTGTAAATCAAAATAATGTCCTAACTCATGTGCCATTATAGCACCACCCAATATATTATCCTGATGTAGCTTTGGAAATGCTAATTTAATAATATTAATATCTTCTTCTAATATTATTCCACATTTTTTTAATGCTTCTTTGAAATTTTTATCCATTAGTAATCCTACAGAATAGTTTAACTCCCACTGAGGTTCAGTTATGAAAATATGATCTTTTTCTGTATTATCTAAAAGTTCTTTAATTGGAATCATTATTTCCCTTGGATGATTCTTAACATCGCATTTTGCAATATAACCAACCCTACTATAAAAGGCTTGTATTACTTTAGATATTAATTTTAATTCAAAATTATTAATACCATTCTCATTATAATAACTTAATCTTTCATCTAATTTATTAGCTATATCTGACATATGATTAATAACTATCTCTATATTACTATCTGGATAGCTCATTAATCTTAATTCTTTAAATTTTATTATCAAAACATCAATTTGTTCTTTTAAGGTTATTAATTTATTAGAAATTAAACAATTCATATTCTCTCCCACACTTTTTAAATTCAGACTCTTTTAGACTTTTATTATTTAAAAATTTAACCATATTTTTCATATACTTTTCCATCAAAATTTTATTATAACAATCCCCTTGTGTCATTTTATCCATTTCATATTCTATTTCATCTATATATTGTATTATAGACTCTTTTCCTTCAAATTCACAAATATATCTGATACAATCATATGCATCATTTGGGTTCATATACTCACATTTTTCATATACACCATTATCATAGTTTCTCGCTACACTTAATATTTTTCTTTCAATACTAACTTCAACTTCTGTAACCTTTGAATTTCTTTCTATATAATTAAGTAACTTTTGAATTTCATAATCAATTAAAACTTCTCCTAAATCAAAAACATTTTTCTCCATAAAATCCCCTCCTAATTTAATTATATATTACTCTATACATATATCCAATTCTTTTTCAATATTATCTATTATATAGTATATTATGATTTCATTATAAAGTTTCTATCATATAAATTCTTAATATACTCTTTCTACTTTTTCTTATAACAGTATTAATTTTCTTTAATAAAATTAATACCCACGTTGAACACTACTTCAACGTGGGTATTATATACTACAACTTCTTTAACAAAGTCCTATATGAAATTTTTACACTCTGGAATGTTCTTAGTTACTACATACTCCCTAAATCTAGTTAAAAGATCTCTTATATCCTCTTCTGTAACTTTAGTAACTAATTGATTTTCCTTTAGTTCCTCCATCTTAACCTTAAACTCTTCTTGTATGAGTTCATTTATTATTGCAGTTACGAAATGCAAAAAAATTAGAATATACACGTGTATTTTAAATTAATTATTTATTCATTCGTATTTCTACATCTTTACGCTTAATAGTATAATAATTAAGTAATTCTAATAACTCATTATCATCTGTTAATTGTTCAATTTTTGTAAAATCATTTTTCCAAATCATTGGTTTTACTACTTCTAATTTGTCATTTGATAGATTTGTAAAGCATTCCCACCACTTATCTACCAATCCATTTTCTTCAAAATATAATCTATATATTATCATAGTCTCTGGCATATACAATAGTTTTTCAAATTCTTTCTCATCTTTTCCAAATGCCTTACAAAAAAAATTATATCCTTTTCCAACTTTTCCTTTAGTAGAATTCAATATTGCCTGTATAGTTCTAATAAATTTTCTGTTCCAATGCTTTCCTATATAATCTCTATTACTAAAATAATCTGGATCTTCTATCGGATGATATTTCATTGGGAATGAATAAATACTTGCTCCAAGCTCTTCGCAAAGATCAACATTTAACCGCAATCTTTTATATAACTCTACTGGAGTATCTTCGAAATTATATAAAATATAATTAGATAAGTCTTTATGCCCATGCTTAATTGCAGTTCTTACTGCCTTTTCATAAATTTCATGAAGCTTCCAACTATCAAAAGCTATTCTTACTGGACGAATAGGAATTTCAAATAATTTCTCCATATTTTCATCATTTATCAGTCTTGCATCAATTCCTTGATTAAAATCTACAAATCTTTTTCTTGGTTTTCTGTTATAAAATTGTTTAAACAAATCTTTTACTTCATCATAAGTTTCAAGTATCGTACTCTTCTTTGCAGTATAAAATTCCAACACACCCTTTTCCTCTAACAAGTCATAGATAGGTTGCATCTTCTCAACTCCATATTTATCTAAAAGTAACCTATATTGTTTAACAATAGCTCGAATATATCCTTTATCATTATATCCATCTCTTAAATTCTTAATAGCAATTTCAAACATATTTGGTGGAGTAAAAAGATTATTTTTAGTAAACCCTGCTTTTTGCATTTCATCAATTATTTGATTAAATTCGCAGGATGCTAAAACATTATTATCTAAAAGAAGTAAGTCTTTCTTTTCACCAAATCGTTCATTGGTCATTTTAATTTGCTCAGAAATAGGAATATACCTTTTATATTCTGGTTCTAATTTAGGTACAGCACAAAATTTACATTTGTTAACACAACCGCGTGTCATATACCCATAATAAGCATTACTAGCTGGATATTGATATTCTATCTCTTCTAAAATAGAATAATCTAAAGGTAAAGTATCAATGATTATATCATTATCATCCAATACTCTAGGTGTACTTAATGTTCCTACGTATGGTCTAATACCAGTTGCCTCTTCTACTCTATCTGGTAAAATAGATGCCATAACCCCGCCAATCATTATATCTTTTTCGGATTTACACAATTGTTTAGCAAAATTAATAGTTTCAATTGTAATATCCCAATAAAATGTAAATAATGTAGTTATATATACTCTATCCCACTTTCTATTCTGTGGCAAAAAATACTCCTTGTTATAGAAATATTTTCTATAATACTTTAATAATTCAGCAATAATAGGATTTTCTTTAACTAACGGTATCTCCTTAAAAGAATCCTTATTTCCTCTTCTTATATAATTACAAATTTGTAATTTGTATTTCTCCCAGAATATATTTTTATCATTAGCGTATAATTGTTTTAATAAGGATTCATATGTATCATTTAAAACTAGATCTATTAAATTTCCTTTAAAAAAGGTTACATTATCTCCCAACATCTTATAATAAGTTGAAATTTTCATTAATCCCATTGGTGGATATTTGTTTTTATAATTAGGTTCAATTAGTAATATATTTCTTCTCATTTGCTTAGTTCTTCCTGTATCTTAGCCACAACCATCTCTGCCATATCTTTTGGTAACATTGCTATAATTATAGAATATATTTTACTTATTAATTTTTGTTCTTTTCTACTATATTGCGATAATGATTGTGACATATATTTTTTATTTTTTTTATTTGTATTATCCTCATATAATGCTGTAGATTTTTTTTCTTTATTTTCTTCTTTTACACTATATTGATTTTCTAGCTCTTTATAAACTCTTTCAAAAACTTTATTTGCTTCTGCATCTTTTTTTCGCAATTCTAATTCACGATTTGCCTTTATTACCTTTTCTTTTTCGGTCTCTAGTTCTTTTTGTGCAGACTCTTTTGACTTTGCATTAATAAAACTAGCTTTTTTTTCCTTCTCCTGAAAATCTTGTTCTTTCTTCACATATCCTGCTTTTCTCTTAAAAGAACTTTTTACTTTACTTGCATAATGATATATCCTATAGAAATCAGAATACAAAATTGGACTTATTTCATCCTCAAATTCCCTCAATATAGCATTTGTATTAAAGTAATCTCGTCTAGCATTGGGAATTAATTCATTATGAACGGCAATTAATTCACCAATGAAATAAAAATTCCCTCGAGGTTCTTTAAAAAACTTAGGATATGATAAAGTTTCCTCATTTCCCACCTGAATATTTTCTTTTCTGATTCGGATTCCCCTCATTTTATTAATAATAGGAATTTGCTTTTCATACTTAGTGACTGCAAACCACATCCAGCCTAAAAGTTCTCCCCTTTTTGAAACAAATTTTTTGAAATCTAAGTCACTTACTTCATCATACATTGTTTTATTGTCTAGTGTACCTTCATATAACCTATTAGCATATGGCTTAAATAACTGATTTCCATTTACATCTATACGATATTCATCAATAACTAATCCTTCATTTTTCGAATATTCATATATTTTAGATCGATAAATAAAAGAATTGGCATATGGAACTGGTGCAACCGCTTCTAGATATTCACATACTCTTTCTTCGTCTAACAATTCATTACTTTCATTAATAACACCATCCAATACTACTTCAAAGAAATGTGACTCATTGTCACATTTTTCTTCTGTACATGTTATTACCATGTCAACTAATTCTGAGGCAGATGGTCTTTGACTAGTGTCATTAATCACTTCTCTTAATAATTTAGCATCCCACGTCATAATTGATTTTATGTCTTCACCAATAATAGAAGATGTAAATATCAATTTATCACAATATGCAAGACCGCCTAATCTACCTATCCCTCTAAAACCTTTATCTTCATTTCTATCTTTATCTGAATCAGCTATATTAGATAAAGTTTTCTTAAATTTATGCTTTCCAAGCCCGAATGCATTATCATATATACAAATTTTACGTTTACTATATTCAATATTAATATCAATACATGCCTCATCTTTAGTTATAATACCTTTTGAAATTGCCTTATCAATTGAATCAGCAGCATTTTGTATGTATTCACGATATATAATATAACTATTTTCATACATTGCTGTTGTTAAATTTTCAATTACATTTTTTCCTATTTCCGCCATAGCTCACCCCTCCTATTGTTTATATTGCTTATAAATAGGTTTTGGAAATTTAATATTTAACAATGACCTAAACACTGGATTTTGTACAATATATTCTCCTTGCTTTAAACGAGTCATCATATTTTTATATACCTGTGGTACATATTTGTAATCTGATTTTGCAATTTCAATTGCGTTGGTTCTGCCATATGCATGTGTAGAACAGTTTCCAGTTACTCTTGAGTGAATAGCACTTCTAAATTGTTCTGCTGAAAACAAAATAATTCCTAATGAACGTCCTCTTTCAGCAATATCTAATATCTGGCGCAATATTGGTGAACTTTTTGGTGTATCTTGAGAAGCATATTTATTTAATTCATCTATAAATATAACTATTTTCTTTGGTGGGTTAACATTATCTTCTTCATTAAACTGCCCCAACTGTAGGTCATATATTGTCCTAATTGTATTTCCAAAAACAAAGCCTTGCATTTCTTCGTTTAGTTTAGCGATATCTATAACATGAACTTCATTTTTCTTAATATATTTCAATGCTTCACCCATTCTAATTTCATCTTGCCCATGCACTGTACCGAAAATTTCATTGTTATATATTGATTTACGGACAATACGATTAAACTTTCTCCAACTAGCTACTGTAATTTCCTTATCTCCCTGTGTCCCCGCTTTGCATTTCTCTTGAACTTCTTCTAAAAAGTCATCCCAATCATCTAGTCTACCAAATCCCCCTTGATTTGAAATAATATAATTCAAAATAGAGTCCATAGACTGTGTTGGATCATCTAAACTTGCAAACATTAAATCCAAATTATCTTTATCATCTTCATATGAATATTTATACATTAAAGCCTTATTTAAGCGTTTTTGATCTTCCAAAGAATCCTTAGATAGATATGTATTCCCCATCTTATTACATGAATATGGATAATAGTACTTTACATTTTTAAATGGTTCTGGAGTCATTTCAAGTCTTTTATATAATTCAAAGGTTGCTATTTTTTCATCTTCATCTTCAAAATCATTGAATTCATCTAATGCTAATAAATCTTTTCCCTTTACATTAAATAACACAAAAGCGATATCTTCTTCTGATTTATCATTTATACATTTATCTTGAATAGCTTTTAACAAAAACATAGAATATGATGTTTTGGCCGCAAGTCCAGAAATGCCAGAAATATTTAGGTGAGCACCTTCAGGACCGATTAAAAATCTTGAATCCATTTTAACTGGTAATGTTACTCTGTCTGAATCACTTGTACCATTATACATTTCTAAATACCCACAAGTAACAGGATTTTTCACATTCTTCAATCCTAATGCCTCCGCCACTTCATCTTCATTTGCTAATTGCACCTGTGTATTATTTATCAGCGGAATATAAATATTTTCTGAATTACCAATAACCTTTACTTTGACATAGTTCATACCTATTCTGTGTGTGTTATCTATTGAATCTACATCACCAAAATCATTTGATATATAATCAGATAAAAAATTAGCTGTATCTGTAATATGTGATATTTCTTCTACAACACCATATGATATACTATTCCTAATATGATTAACTTTCACCACATCGAATGGATTAAGAATCATTTCCTGCTTAGTCCAAAAATAGAAATCATCAATAGTTGATGGAAACTTTTCTGTAGCAATAATTTTCCCAATAACTTTCCCCATAAATAGTTCCTCCAGTCTAAAATAAATTTAAAAACATAGTATTACTCAAATACTTACTTTTAGCAAATCTTTCTGTTACATACACTGGGTATAGATGATTAGCCCATCTAAAGTCCGAACCATAACATACTGGGTTTCTTTCATTAACTATATTAGATGTAATTAAATCAACCTCATCTGTATCTAAACCATTTTTTATTTGATTATCAGTAACAAGTATTTTTTCTATTTTTAATACACCATCAAATGCATTTGTTGTATACTTTTTCTCTCTAATCCTAACATACCAAATTGCATATTTCATTCCATCTAAACGTGGTGAACTATACATGTTAACTGGAGTTCTATGAAACAATGGTAAATCTGCAATAACGTTAGAATTATTTTTTCCTCTTTTATCTTTACAATTCTCTGGATTAAACGATTTTGAAGCTCCAACTACCCATCTAAAATTGCTTTTAAATTTACGTATTTCCCTATCACTTTTTAAATGGTCTACTTTATACTCTAAAGAACCATCTTTTAATAAATAGTTTTCATAATTAATTTTGCCATTAGCAACCAACTTACTAACCATATTAACTTCACAACTTATCATTAGGTCCTGAATAACTGCAATTCCTTTACTCTCTAATTTTTCTCCTTCTTCTTTTCTACATTGGTATGACAAAATATCTGTAAACTCTAGCCCATCAACTTGTAATCTTGAATTCGCATTGACTTTTTTCTTTAAATTAGTAAAAAACATCTCCTTCTTCCGCCAATCCTCCTGGTTTGCAACTTTTGGGAGCGTTATTACTAATCTCCTTTCAAAATCAAATGGCTTCATTTCTTTATTAATTCTCATACAACATCCAACCCCAACTTGTCCAGCTATGACTGGAAACACTTGATTTTTATACGCAATATCATCTACCTTAAAAGTTCTACGAGAACCATCTAAAAAATATGAAAAACATGGTTTTTCCCTTACTATACGATCAGCGTGGGGCTTCATATTCAATGAACTAATAGGCGGTGCTGTTTCACCGAATTTTTCCCAAGTTATTTCCTTATTGTCATCATAGTCAAAAGTTGGGACATCTATACCCTCAAATCCATACTTAAATGTTTTGAAACTTTTCCCATTTGTTTCCGATGCAATTGTATCCATAATACTACTCATACTCGCATTCTCCAAATATCCATTTTATTAAAAAAATTACACAATAAATCAATTTTTAGTATATCATTATTTCTCTACTTCATCAATTAAACACTGTAATAAACATCTTTATCTGAAAAAATAGCTTAATAAGAAAGTCAAATATTAGTACTTTTATAAATTCAATAAAAACCATATTTTAGTAAGCAATACCTAAGTATGTTTTTATTGAGTGATCAAAGCTATACTAAATATACATATAAGGTTTATACAGAACCATCTTTCCACTTTGCATAATTCTTATCATGCTTCCCTTAATTTCTTTTTTGGTTAATTATGTAACGCTTTATAAATATCCCATAATCTATAGTATCCTCTGCAATAAGTAAGCTAAATAAAAAATTATAGCAAAAGTTTCACCACTTATTGAATTACAATTTTCTATTTTTAATACTAAATTTAATTAAAAATAAGAACAAAAGAGTATTTGTTTGAATATATAGGCTAATATTATATATAAAAAATACCCTCGACTATTTCTGTCGAGGGTTTCATGGTGGAGGCGAGGGGACATATACATCCTACATCTCTGCAGGTACTGACTATATTTTCATCCTCTTATAATATTTTCTTTTAAAGTTAAACATTGTATAGGACACTTGGCGTATTATAGAAGCATAGTTTAGTTTGACATCTTCTATCCTAGTATTCCATAGATTGCTCCTTAGGAACCTATAAGTCGATACACGGCTGTTGAATTTCTTCACATACCACTCGGTATTGCCGTCAGCATCATCTGTTACGGTTTCACCGATAAAGCCAAGTTTTCACTTAGAAATTACTCTCTAAGGCGACTCTTTTGAATCGAACCCCTGTCCGAAAGCCATTCCACATAAGCATCTCCGAGTGCAGTCTCTATTTTAACATTCCCTCTATAGAACCCCTAGAGACCGGGTTTCTACTTCAGTAGCTTCATAAATTCCGTTCCATGGTCAAAGCTTTCCATGGCTCGGTTCCCCACTAATCGGCGCCCTATCCTAAGCCGTGGGACTCAAAGGTAGGACGAGCGGCTATATTAAGCTGCTAATGCAAAATTGTCTTCTGCGTTTATCTTTAATCCCATAGTTTTTTAAAGCGGGCCCATGAGTTCCCTCTACTCGCTTCCTATATGTCACGTACCCCCGTCGAAACCAGTACGCCCCCATGTTAGGTAGTGGTAATTATTAGTGATTACCACGTATATTCATTATAAACAATATCAATCCTTATAGCAAGTAAAGTTTTGTAAAAAATTTTATAGTGTTTATGGACATATTTCCTTTAGATTCTACATATGGTATTTGGCAAATCTATATATGTAAAAAAAGTACCACTTTTAATGATACTTTCACACCAAATATAAGTTTATTTTATCCTATATAGGTAGCTCAAACTATTTTATATAAGACATGTCGCTTAGTCTCTTTATGATATGTTTTCCATTGTCATCTTCTATAAAATGAGAAACTCCACCTGCAAATCCAAATAAATCACAGTTATTAAGATCATCTGGCTTAAGTCCTAACCACATAGCGTTGAAAATACTTAATGTATCCCCATGGGAAACAATAAGTATATTCTTATCCTCACTGCTCATTATATCATTGTAGAAAGGCTCTAGACGCTTCCAAGTTTCTCTTCTAGATTCAGCATCTGGTACACATCTATCATCAATTGTCTTTTCCCATGCTGTTTGATTTTCTCTAAGCCATTGTACACTTTTGCCTACAGCAGAACCAAGGTTACGTTCCCTTAGAGCTTCATTAATAACGGGTTCTAAGTTTAAATGTTTTGCTACAATTTCAGCAGTCTGTTTTGCTCTTTTTAAGTCTGAAGAATACATAACATAGACATTATCTTTTGAAAGTTCTTCCTTAAGTTTTATCCCAATGTTATTTGCCTGTTCTTTTCCTAGGTTAGTTAAATCCCAATCTGTCCATGAACCAATCATCCCATTGGTATGATGCACTGATTGAGTATGTTGAATGGTAATTATTCTTTTCATCCCTTACCCCTCCCCCTATTTAAACTTCCCATACTTCATAGCAAAATTCTATTGTGCAAAGGAAACTCCTGCTTATATTCGTTCCATTGAGTAGTTAAAGGGCTGAGGGTTAATAATATAAGTGCTTATTTAATATTTATTTAGATTAGCTTTTTTGCGAAAGCCCCTTTTACCTATATTTCTCTTTCATTTGTCTGTCTATATCTCTCTTAGCTGCTTTTTCTAGCATTACATCTCTCTTATCATAATCTTTTTTACCTCTACATACCCCAAGGTTAACTTTTACTTTACCGTCTTTAAGATATAAGCTAAGTGGTATTAGAGTGTACCCCTTTTGAGCTGTGAATCCTAAAAGTTTATCTATTTCTCCTTTGTGAAGAAGTAGCTTTCTTACTCTTAGAGGATCTTTGTTAAATATGTTTCCTTGCTCATAAGGGCTTATGTGCATATTTTTTACGAAGACTTCTCCATTGTATACATCTGCATAGCTATCTCTAAGGTTTGCTTTTCCAGCTCTTATAGATTTAACTTCTGTTCCTACAAGTACTATTCCTGCTTCCATAGCTTCTTCTATGAAGTAATCGTGTCTTGCTTTTCTATTTTCTACTAATGTTTTAGTTCCTAATTTCTTTGCCATGTTTTCACCTACTTTTATGATTAATATATAATTTTCTCATTATACATGTGATTTTACTAAATTTAAAATGTATTGTATAGTATAACCTATTTTTATTATAACCTAAATTATAAATCTTGTAATTATTAACCTTGAAATATATGAATTTTAATTCTTTAAAATGTTATAGACATATAAAAATAATTTTCATATTAATTCAATTTCTCCAATTCCCATGTTTTTATGTTTTTATGTTTTTATCCGATGACTACCAGCTCTAATACTCCCATCTTCTTTAAAATGGGATTAAAGAGCTGGTACGTCCCTGGATAACGATTTCTAACCTTCAGAGGGAGTAAAAACTCCCTCTGAAGCAAAGAACTCTGTTTATGTTCTTCCCTAGCTAAAGCCATTGATATAACTGCATCTAAGCCTCATAGGGAACACCTACATTTTAACTATATAAAATTTAAAATATTTATATAGAAAACTTTTTAAATAGCTCTATTTTTATATAGGAAACTATTTACCTATATAACTATATAACTAGGAAACTATTTAACTAGTTGTTGGCGCTGTGGGGGTTTCAGGGATTTCCTCAAAGATTTGGAGTAGAACTTAGAAGAGCTGTCTCACGGTAGAATTTTTTTAAACTCTACTTTGAGACAGCTCTTCCAAGTTGATTTGATTTGATTTGATGAATTATATAAGGATATTTTTTAAATCTGCTGTACCTTAGTTCAACAGAATTAATAACATAATATAAGAAACTCCACTTTTCAGTGGAGTTTCTTCCACTAACTAAAATTAATTATTGTCTCCCTCTATTGCAATTAAACCCCTTTTTACCATGTTGCAATGACAAATCAAAGATTTATTTTCTCGCTTTGCTCGAGAGGAAACTCCTTCTCACTTCGTTCAAATGAGTAAGTTCGAGTAACTAAATCAAAGATTTAGACTCTTACTTAGAATTCTACTTTGTTACCATAGTAAGTGCATTCAAATAGTCTTTCCATTGTTTTGTCGTCTATCTCTCTTGGGTTTGAGCCTGTGCATGCATCAAGTACTGCATTGTGAGCTATGAACTCAAGATTTGCTTTGAAGTCTTCTTCGGTAACACCGTATTCCTTCATTGAGTGAGGAATACTTAGTTTTGTATTTAAGTCATTGATCATTTCTATTAATGAATCAGTTAATTCTGAATCTGTATTTCCATTTAATTTTAACATTCTAGCTATGTCTGCATATCTATCTTCACATTTAGTTCTGTTGTACTGAATTACATATGGAAGGAAGATTGCATTTGCACATCCATGAGGAATGTGGAATACTGCTCCTGTTTTATGAGCCATGGAGTGAACTATTCCTAGTAGTGCATTTGAGAATGCCATTCCTGCAAGGCATTGAGCCTCGTGCATTAAGTTTCTTGATTTTTCACATCCATTATAAGAATCTATTAAGTGTTCTTTTACCATTTCAATTGCTTTTAATGCTAATGGATCTGAAAAGTTTGATCTTAGTGATGCTGTGTATGCTTCTATAGCATGAGTTAAAGCATCCATTCCAGTATGAGCAACTAGAGTCTTAGGCATTGTTTGTGCAAGTGCTGGATCTATTATTGCTATATCTGGTGTTATATTGAAATCAGCTAATGGATATTTAATTTTAGCTTTGTAATCAGTAATTACAGAGAATGCTGTAACTTCTGTAGCTGTACCACTAGTTGATGGTATTGCAACGAATTTTGCTTTTTGTCTTAATTCTGGTAGTCCAAATGGAATAACTGCTTGTTCAAAAGTAAATTCTGGGTATTCGTAGAATATCCACATTGCTTTTGCTGCATCTATTGGAGATCCTCCACCTATAGAAACTATCCAATCTGGCTCAAAGCTTCTCATAGCTTCTGCACCTTTCATAACTGTTTCTACTGATGGGTCTGGTTCTACCCCTTCAAATAATTCAACTTCCATACCTGCTTCTTTTAGGTAGTCTTCAACCTTTTGCAAGAATCCGAATCTCTTCATAGATCCGCCACCAACAACTACGAAAGCTCTCTTCCCTTTTAAAGTTTTCAGAGTTTCTAACGCTCCTTCTCCATGATATATATCTCTTGGTAATGTAAAACGTGCCATAATATGAACCTCCCTAATATAAACTTTAAATTTTGTTATTTATTTAACATTTATAATTTTAGTATACCACCTTTTTCTAAAAATACTAGTACTTTGTTAAAAATTTATCTGATTTGTTTAACTTTTTAACAATCTTTTTTTGATTTTCCCACTCTTTCATGTAAAATTATCCTATATTTTTATTTATTTCCCTTAATTTATAGCAAATTACATAAAAAAGAAGAGATAAAATCATATTTAATTTAATAAACAAAATTTTATCTCTTCTTATATAATGTTAAATTTTTATCCTTATGATTTTTTTCTATAAAAAATTTATTTTACTAATATTTTTCATAGTTTACTTTTTAACTATATTTTACTCTCCGAAAATTAAATCATCAATATCTAAGGACATTTCTTCTACCTCTTCTTCTACTTGTGGTTTAACTATTTCAAAGTAAATGTCGTGAGCGTCTATGTCAACCTTAGAGCAAACTACCTTAACTTCATCTCCTAGTCTGTAGATATTCTTAGTTCTCTCACCAACTAAAGCTAGATGCTTTTCATCATAGATATAGTAGTCATCATGAAGCTCACTAATATGAACTAAACCTTCTATGGTGTTAGGAAGTTCAACGAACATACCAAAGCTAGTTACAGAGGATATGATTCCTTCGAATTCTTCTCCAATCTTATCCATCATGTATTCAGCTTTCTTTAAGTCATCTACTTCTCGTTCTGCATCCACAGCCATTCTTTCTGTGTCAGAGGATTGTTTAGAAGCATCTATTACAAAGGTTCTTAATCTCTTCTCTCTCTTAGAATTTAATCCTTCGTTTATCATTTCCTTTATAATTCTATGAATTACTAGGTCAGGATATCTTCTTATTGGAGATGTGAAGTGACAATAGTATTTAGCAGCAAGACCAAAGTGTCCTACACATAAATGGGAATATTTTGCCTTCATCATAGATCTTAAAAGTAAGGTACTAACTACCGTTTCTTCCTTCTTGCCTTTAACCTTTTCTAGAATCTTTTGAAGCTCCCTTGGATGAATCTCATCTTCTTTAAATCTTACATGATATCCTAGGTTATATACGAATTCGCTAAAGTGTAACAACTTCTCCATATCTGGGTCTTCGTGAACTCTATAAACAAATGGTGCATTAAGCCAGAAGAAGTGCTCTGCTACAGTTTCATTACAGATTAGCATAAATTCTTCTATTATTCTATTGGCAATGGCTCTTTCACGAGGTAGGATATCTATTGGTTTACCAGTGTCATCTAGGATTATTTTACATTCTTCAAAGTCAAAGTCAATGGCACCTCTTGATAATCTCTTTTTATTTAAGAGTTCAAATAATTTACCCATGTTCTTAAAGTCTTCATGAAGGTGTTTAAATTTTTCTATAGTTTCAGCATCTTCATCTCTAAGAATCTTAGTTACATCAGTGTAGGTCATTCTTTCATTAGTTTTTATTACACTTTCAAAGATATCATGATCTACTACTTTTCCTGTAGGATCAATTTCCATAAAGCAACTAAGAGCAAGTCTATCCACCTTTGGATTTAAGCTACATACTCCATTGGATAGTTTTCTAGGTAGCATTGGAATAACTCTATCAATTAGGTATACAGAGGTACCTCTTTTAAAGGCTTCCTTATCAAGGACATTATTTTCTCTTACATAGTGTGATACGTCTGCAATATGAACTCCTAGCTTGAAGTTTCCATTTTTCAGAACTTCTACTGAAACAGCATCATCTAGGTCCTTTGCATCTTCTCCATCTATGGTAACCATAGTCACATCTCTAAGATCTCTTCTTCTGTCTATTTCACTTTGAGGAACCATATCTTCTATTCTTTCTGCATATTCCTCTACCTGTAATGGGAATTCTTCAGGAAGATTGTGCTTTCTAATTATAGTTAGGATATCTATTCCCTTATCTCCCTTTTCTCCTAGGATTTCAATGATCTTTCCTTCTGGATTTCTTCTTTTCTCTGGCCAGCTAGTGATTTCTACCACTACTATTTGACCTGATTTTGCTCCATTTCTATCATTTTTAGAAATGAATACGTCTTGACCTATCTTTTTATCATCTGGTACAACGAATCCAAAGTTTTTACTATCTTCATAGGTTCCAACTAGTTTTTTATTCTTTCTTTCAACAATTCTGATAATTTCTCCTTCAGATTTCTTACCGTTATTTTCATCTTTTAATACTTTAACTAACACCACATCATTGTTCATGGCACTATTTACATTACTAGCAGGGATAAATATATCTGGCCTATCTTCTTCTACAATTACAAAACCAAAACCCTTTTGGTGAGCAGCAAAAACCCCTTTAAGTATACCCATTCTCTCTGGAATACCATATAGCTCTGCTCTATTTTTTATTATTTCTCCATCTTTCTCCATTTCATTTAATAGGTTTGAAAAATCTTTAGATTCTTTTTTACCTATACCAAATATTTTAGACAACTCTTTTAAACTCATTGGTTTATAAGCTTTTTCTTTCATAAAGCTTATAAGTACTTCTCTTATATTCATAATGCACTTCCTTTCATATTTCTCTTATCTTTACGTAATATACCCTATTAATACATACTATTTTTTATATAATGCCAACCATCTCTAAAACTTCCGCTGAAGCTAAGAACTCCGTTATAATTAGTATACCTATTTACTATTATTGCTCTATTAAATTAATGTTATGTGTTTTTTACATTAGATATTTACATATTATATATAGTTTACAGTATATGCTATATAATTTCTATATTTATCCGATAACTACCAGCTCTAATACTCCCATTTTTTTAAAATTGGAGTTAAGAGCTGCTACGTTCCTGGATAACGATTTCCCCTAAAGGACAACGACTTCTAAGTATCAAATAAATTGATACTAAGAATTCTGTTAGTAACCTTCAAAGAAGCTAAGAACTCTGTTTAACTTCTTAAACATATGTTTTCCAAAAATAAATTTTATGCAAGAAAAAACCCATCGGGGGTAACCAATGGGTTTTTTCCTTGCAATAATATACAATTATATTCGACATAAAATAACTTGTATAACCCTTGGGGTTAGGTTATACGTATAAATAAAAAGGGGTTATTTATTCTATTTATATATATATTATATATATAATTTTATTTATTTTCAAGTAAATTTATAATAAAAAATATAAACTAATTGTTAATTTTTATATTTTATCTATATTTTTTGTATATTTTCTACACATTACACCAAATTACCTTTAAAATTCAATTTAATGTATATACAGTGAATATATCCCTATAAATTGTTTAATATTTCAATTTCTTCTTTAGTAAGCTCCCTATATTCGCCTTCTTCTAAGGTTTCATCCAGTTCCATAGGACCAAATTTAACTCTTTTTAGATATACAACGGACTTATCTAAAGCTTCAAACATTCTTTTAACTTGATGGAACTTCCCTTCCTGTATTGTAACTAAAACTTCAGAACCATCTTCTGTAGAAGAAATAATTTCTAACTTTCCTGGCATACACTTATAACCATCATCTATGACAATACCTTTTCTAAAACTTTCAGCATCTTTTTCGTTTACTTGCTTATCTATTTCTGCATAATAAACCTTATCTACATGGTTTTTGGGAGCGATTAACTTATGATTTAAAGCCCCATCATTAGTAAGCAATAAGAATCCTACAGTGTCCTTATCTAATCTTCCCACTGGAAATGGCTCAAAAACTTGATATTCTGGATCTAATAAATCTATAACAGTCTCATCATAATTATCAAAGGTTGCACTTACAACTCCTGCTGGCTTATTTAAAAGTAGGTAAACATACTTTCTATACATTACCCTTTCTCCATTTACTTCAATAACTGCTATCTCTGGATCAACCTTAGTTGAACTGTCCTTTACAACCTCTCCATCAACAACAACCTCTCCATTTTTACAACTAACCTTAACTTCCTTACGACTTCCATAGCCTAAATTTCCTAAAATTTTATCTAAACGTTCCATATTATACCATCCTTTATTAATAATTTTATCCGTATACTAACTTACTGCTTAAGTCTGTATTAAATACTATCAATAATATTATTATTAGTATTAGTATTAGCTAAAGTCCATTTTAACATTACTTTAAAAATATATCTAATATTTTAAACTAATTATAGGATATAATAAAGGCTGTTTAATAATTATTCACTTATCTTTATAAAATGTTGAGCCTGTACTTTAATATTATTGTTAGGGGATGCCATTTGAATAAGTAAGAATCTAAATCTTTGATTTAGATATTCGAACTTAGTTCTTCTAATTTATTAGAAGAACCTCCTAAAACATTTCTTTACTTAGGATTTATGAATGGTAAAATCGTTAAGCAACACAACTTGTTTGAGTGTATACGAGTTGTTGTGTTGTAGATTTTACCTTGAATAAATTCTCTAGTAAATCAATGCTTCGAAACGGCTGAGCGTCAATAATATAAGTACAGGCTCAACATTAACTTAAGATTTAGTTAATTATATTAAATTATTTATCTTCGCTAAATAATTTTTTGTTTCTGATGGTAGTTTGTAAAAATCACTGGAGTTACTTATTCCTCTGGATGCCATATTTCCTGGTCCAAAGTTATATGCTGCTAGTGCCATGTTTAGGTCATAATTATAGGTTTTAAGATAATCCTTTATGTGTCTTGTACCTGCATCAATATTTTGCTCTATGTTAAAAGGATCATTAACTCCATAGTGCTCTATGTTGCAAGGCATTAACTGCATTAATCCTTTAGCTCCTGCAGGAGATACTGCATTAGGATTAAAGTTTGATTCTGTTTTAATTATAGCTCTTATTAAATTCGCATTTACTCCATATTTAGTTGAAGCATCTGCGATGGCTTTTTCAATTCTTTCAGAGTCAGTACCTGTAGCACTTACCACTGTGGATGGAGTTACTCCTCCTATAGCTCTTACAATGACATTGCTGATATCATTTATACCATTAGAAGTACTATTATAAGCTCTATTATTTTGATCTATTCCCTGCTGAGTTTGTCTCTCTTTTTCACCCATGGCCTTTAGTAAAGATGCCATGATTAAACTAAATCCACTAGTGCTTGAAGAAGTATTGCTGTCTGAACCTCCACCAAAGCTTCCTGACATTAAACCTAGGCTCATTAGTCCAGTAAGGGCATCACTGCCAGTACCAGAACTTAAGGTATCGTTGAGAATACCCTGTCCGTTAACATATTGATTTTGAGTAATTCCATTGTTTACTGAACCTATACTACTATTAGTATTTCCATTTGTAGCTATGCTGTTTATATAGTTATTTATTCCTCCATAAACACTACCCACATCGTAACTCATTACTTCATCTCCCTTGTTTCTTTATACCTTATTTGGCATCCTTCACTTAATTATTTATTTATTTATTTAAGATGCCTTATTCCTTACACTGAATTTCATAAATGGAATAGTCATCATAGGCACTCTTAGAGTAACAGCTTTTACATAATGCCAATATCTTATAAAACCCTTTATAGAAAGGCATAAAGGTATAATAATTTTTCTTACTATACTTTTGTATTAGCTTCCATTCTCCCTTTTCCATTAAATAAAATTCATATAAATTATCTTTTCCACCATCACATTCCACATAGAAGTTAACATCTTCATTGCACCTTATTACTTCTTTATCTAAGGTTATCTTGCAGTTAGTTACTGGAACTCCTTGTAATACGTCTAAAATCAATTCCTTTTTACAATCATACTCTTTAGTACTAAATACATTTTTACAATATATTTTTACCGTATATACTCCTGCACATTTTGGAATTAGTTTAAACTTTTTATCATTACTAAATTCCGTAGTTTCAACTTCTCTGCCATTGATTTCAACCTTATATTTAGTTAAAGTATTGCTAGTGTTTTCTGTTATTACCTCTAAGACTATTTCATCACCTATAAGATACATATACTTCTTTTCTGTAAGAATATAATCTATCTTAGCTGGTATATATTCTTTACAATCTATATATATCACTGAATGTACATCGTAGTCTCTCTTAGATTTTAGATGTTTTACCTTAACTTCTATTTCATATTTTCCTACACTAGTAGGAGTGAACTTAAAATTATCTTCTTCGTTATATTCTATGAATTGGACTTCCTTACCTTCTTTTTTCACAATAAATTCATATAATAAATTTCTTGAGCCAGTGGCTTCAACATTTACCTTAACTGGTTCATTTATAAGAAGTTGCTTGTCCTTATTTAGCTTGATTTCTTTTATATATACATTTTGTGCGCAATCTTCATCTATAACAAAGTCCATAATTGCCTTCTCTTCATAATCGTCCTTATAGGTACTATCCTTTACAAGAACTTCAACTCTATATAAGCCACTTTTTTCTGGAATCCATTTATAACTGTTGTTAGTAGTAAAATTTGAACTACTATGATAATTTCCATCTACTACAAACTTATAGAGCAATTTATCTCCACCAGAGCATATTGCCTTAAACTCTATAGGTGTTTTTTCAAGCTGTGGTGAGCTTAAATCAGAAGTGAAGTTAAGAATTTTTATAGGTTTATATTTATCTACAGTATAATGTATTATCCCCCTATCATCAAAATTCTCATGGGAATACATGTCCTTCACTAAACATAAAAGCTTATACTTACCTGGTAGTATTTCTGTGAAGCTCACTAGTCTCTTACTTGAAAAATCTTGGACTACATGCATGTTTCCATATTCATCAATCTTCATAAATTTGTATAACACAACTCTATTTTCATCAAAGCGTGCATCAATTTCAAAGGTTAATTCATTACCTACTATCAGCTCTTCTGTTAAGCACTGTATATTGTTAATTCTTATTTCATCCATGGGTAATACCTTAAAGGTCGCATTTTTAAAGTCATCAAATTGATGGACTGAACCCTCTTCTTTGCTCTCTATAAGAATCTCAATATCCCCTTCACGGTTTGGGGTGAAACTTAAACTAGTATCCATAGAATAGTCTCTTATTAAATTCCATTTACAATCTTCTTTTATCCAATACTTACAAAGGATAGGTAATTTGTTAGGTACGACATCAATTTCTATCTTTTCCCCTAACTTTATTTCATTATTACTAATTATAATATCTTTTATTAGTTTTTCTTCTACAGAGCCTATGATAAAGTCCATTCTAGATGTAAATTCAATGGGTTTTTTTCCATTTCTTTTTTTAGATTGTACCATTATCATGTATTTGCCATCTTCCTTAGGGGTCCAATAGGTAAAATCCTCCTCATGGAAATCTCTAATGGTTTCCCAACCTCCATCACAGTTTATTATAAATTTATATAATAAATCATCTGACATTTTATTTTCTATATATATCTTAATTTCAGTCCCCTTCTCCTGTGGGCTTGATAGGCTTGTACCAATAATCATTTCATTCATACATATTCCCCCTAGAATGTACATATACATCCCTAATTGATTAAATTGTTATAATATTCTTACATAAGCATAGCTATATTATACTACACTTACATATTATGTAACAACCTATGAAGATATTTATATGCGATAATTCATTAGACAAAATCCTTGTAAAAAAACACTTGTAAATTATATTTCTACAAGTGTTTTCTTAATTTATGTTTTTCTATTATTCTCTTAGACTTCTTTCTACAAGCTTTATTAAATTATCTCTAAGGCTTATATTATCGTCTTCATTTCTTTTTTTATGTTTTCCTGTCTTTCCTCCACCACGTCTTACCTTGGCACTTATATGTCTTTCAAAGAGTAATTTGTCTATATTGTTCTCTGAAAATATATATCCCCTTGGACTTATGGCATAGGATTTTTTACCAAGAACCATAGCTGCTACCCCATAATCTTGAGTTACTACTATATCTCCTCTTTTAGCTTCGTTGGCAACCTTCATATCCACGGCTTGAAAGCCACTATCCATAATTATAACTTCACCATATTCTAAATTTATCACATGATGTATATCACAATAAATTTTTAGTGGAACCTTATAGGTCTTAGCTACCTCTTCTATAATACCTCTTCCTGCACATCCATCACCATCAACTATAATAGTCATAATTAAATACCTAGCCTCTCTATTAGAGACCTTTGAAGCTTTTCATAACCTGGTTTACCAAGTAGAGCAAACATGTTTTTCTTATAGGCTTCTACCCCTTCTTGATCAAAAGGATTTATTCCTAATAAATATCCTCCTATGGCACAGGATTTTTCAAAGAAGTATATAAGCTCTCCTAGGGCCTTAGGATTTAAAGCTTTCATATTTATAATTATATTAGGAACTCCGCCTTCTACATGGGCAAGGACTGTTCCCTCCATAGCTCTTTTATTTACAAAATCTATAGTCTTTCCTGCTAAGAAATTAAGTCCATCCACATTTTCTTCATCTTCCTTTATTGATAAATTTATTTGTGGTTCTTCTACATTTATTACAGTTTCAAATATATTTCTCATTCCATCTTGAATATATTGACCCATGGAGTGAAGGTCTGTTGAAAAGTTAACGGATGCAGGGAATATACCCTTTCCATCCTTACCTTGACTCTCTCCATAAAGTTGCTTAAACCACTCTCCAAAATATTGTAGACAAGGTTCATAGTTTACAAGAATTTCTGTAGTTTTCCCTCTTTCATATAAAAGATGTCTTACCACTGCATATTTATAACAAATATTTCTATGTACATCTTCATTACTAAAGTTTTCTCTTCCATTTCTAGCACCTTGTAATAGCTCATCTATATTTATTCCTGCCACTGCAATTGGAAGTAATCCTACTGGTGTTAAAACGGAAAATCTTCCACCAATATCATCAGGAATTATAAAGGTTTCATACCCTTCTGTATCAGCTAATTTTTTAAGAGCGCCCTTTGCCTTATCCGTTGTTATAAAAATTCTATTTTTAGCTTCTTCTTTGCCATACTTTTTCTCAATGATTTCTTTAAATATTCTAAAGGCTATGGCAGGCTCTGTAGTAGTTCCTGATTTTGAAATAACATTTATAGCAAAATCCTTCCCATCTATGAGCTGTATAAGTTGAGACAAATAAGTAGAACTTATATTGTTTCCTGCAAAGTATACTGCTGGAACCTTTCTTTTATCCTCATCCATACTATTAAAGAAGGGGCCTGTCATTGCTTCTATGACAGCTCTAGCTCCAAGATATGAACCTCCAATGCCTATTACTATAAGAACTTTAGAATTTTCCTGTATCTTTTTAGCTGCAACCTTTGCTCTTTCAAACTCAGCTTTATCATAATTATTTGGTAGGTCAAGCCACCCTAAAAATTCATTACCAGCACCACATCTGTTATGCAGAGTGTTATGAGCTGCTGTTATCATAGGTTTTAAATTATTTATATGTGACTCCGTAACTGCCTCTTGAAGGTTTTTTATATTTAAACTTAAAGAACTAGTCATTTCTAATTGCCTCCTATAAAATGATTTATTAGGTATCTAAAAATAAATAACAAGTCAAAGATGGTAAGATACCTTATATTATCAAAATCAAAAAACTTATGTATATTATATAAACGCTAAGCAGCATTATTCCATTTCTCTTAGAGTATCTTCCATTAGTTGATATAGGTAAGATTATAAGTAGCATCAATAATAGAGCCACTGGAATATCTAAAAGTATAGTCTGGTTAAAGCTTATAAAAGATGTATTAAATATGTGAATATTTCTAGAGCTTAGTACTAATCCACCCCTAGCTAAAATACTACTGGCAGCTATAGTCATGGTTATATTTAGTATGTTTGCACCAATGACATTACCAACCGCTACTCCACTTTCCTTCTTATATATAGAAGTTAAAACAGTAGTTAACTCTGGTAACGATGTTCCTAAGGCCATAATGGTTAAACTAATCACTCCTTCTGTGACTCCATAATACCTGGCAATAATCTGTGCATTTACCACTAACAACCTAGCTCCACATCCTATAAGTATTGCTCCTATTATAAATACAACTATATGTTTTGCAAATTCTCTCTTTTTTACTCTTCTTCTAACACTAATTTCATCTATAGTAATAGCAGTCTCATCAGGAATTTCAAGGGACTTTTTAGCACCCTTTATATTTTTTCTTATATAGTACACAAGTAACCCTAAAAGGACTACCCCTTCTATTCTATTAATATTTCCATCTGTAGAAAAAAGTAATAGTAAAACCATAGATACTACCATCATAAAAGCTCTTGGCATAAACCTCTTCTTTTCTACCTCCACAGGCATTGCAATCATTGAAATAGCAAGAACAAGCCCTGTATTACAAATTATTGCTCCTATAGCATTACCTACTGCAATCTCTGGAGATCCCATAATAGTTGCCACTGAAGCTATAAAAAACTCTGGAAGAGTAGTTGCTAAACTTACAATGGTTGCTCCTATAATTATTTTTGGTATTCCTGTTATCTCAGCAATCCACATAGCTGAGTCTACAAATATATCTCCGCCCTTTATTATTACTATAATTCCTATAATAAACATTACTATAGGTAAAAACATCTCCATTATATCCTCCACCCTCTTTTGTCAGTATACAATATTATGTAAATTATTTCAAACTACCCTATATACTTATAATAATGGCTAAAACAAATAAACTCAATGAATTTTAACATATTCACCGAGTTTATCTTCATCTTATATTCCTTTTTCTTTGCTGTACCATTTATAAACTATTTTTAGAGAATTGTCTAATGCTTCTATAGTTAAAATATCTATCTCATTTTCTTCTATTACATAAAAGAATGATCTATCTTCTCCAATTAATATATTTGTCATAGTATTATTAGTAAAGTTAATATTTATGCATTTTATATTTTCATCATTTATTACTCCTCCAAGAACTTTGTAATTCTCAGTAGCACTTACCTTTATTTCCATTACATTCACTGTAAAAGGAGCATATTTATCTACCTCTTTTATAGAAGTTGCTATGATGTTATAAGAACTTTCTACTTTACTTAATTGGCATAACCCCTCATAGTTTTTACCATTGTCCTCATATAAAAACATGACTAATTTATCCTTTTGTATATCTGATACATTTAGAATAGATATTCTATCTTCACCTATGTTAAGGTTCTTAGATAGAAGATAGGTTATCTTGTCTGTTAACTTTCCTTCAAAGGGCTGTTCATCCTTTATAGGGAAGTTACCACTTTTTATCTCCATGGTTTCTTTAAATAAATCATTCTTAATTAGAATAGCTGTAATTAATAAGAATAATCCTATAACTGAAATCATAAAAATTCTTCTATTTTTCTTAATTGTTTTTTCATTTTTGATTTTGTACTTCTTCTTGTTTTTATATCTCTTCTTAAGTTTACTCATATAACATTCCTCTTTAGGTTATTTGAATGCAGCGGCGTACCATTTGTAGTGAGCTCCATATTTATCATCTATTTTTTCTACTTCATAAAGTCTAAATATTATATATTGAGTCCAGTTATATCCTGGATTTGCTCCTATAGATAAGATTAAAAAGGAAGCTCCAAAGGAACCTGTCACAGTAAATATGACTTCATTTCTTGCTTCTGCAGGTATATCTTTACCTTCACTATAGGTTCTAGAGATAGTGGCTCCAGTACTATTTGCAATATTAACTACTCCATAGGAAGATTGCCCACCTCTAGCGTAGTTAATTTTTGATATTTTATCAGTACCTAGTAAAAACTCAGTATATAGATGTATCTTAGAATAGGATAATTCTGATTCAAAACACCACTCTGCTTCTTTAGCTTCCACCTTTCCATAGGCATATGAAACTCCCTCTTCCATGAGGATTTCTTCATAACCCTTATTAGACATAACTGGTTTTTTAATATTCTTTTCTCTATTTAAATTTTCTCTTTGAGAGTTTTTTGTGTTATAGGTAATCTTTGAACCATCAGGATAAATTATTTCATAGGCAGATTTATTAGCAAAAGTATTAATCACCTTTTCTGTGTATTCTTCTCCACTAAAGATATTTTTTAGAGATTTAAAAGCTTTCTTTAAGGCAACTTTATCTCCCTTTAGTATTTGATTTCTATAGTATTCCTTATTATTTCTAAAGTCTTTATCAGTTATATCTTCTATGGAATTATCTAATATCACTTCTAAATCACACTGTTCTAGTCTTTCTACTATTTCATCAAGTCTTATATAAAACTTGGCATCTTCTTTGTCTAATCCTTCCCTTGTTAGCTTTAATAACTCTTCCTCATCCACAGGAGTAGTTCTCACTTCATCACATATTTCAATTATCCTCTTATCATCATTTTTTCTCTTATTACTTTGTAATGCTAAAACCTCTATAGGTGAGTTAACTATAAAAGAAGTGATAAATATTACTAAAACAATCACCTTAAAATTCTTCACATCAGCACTCTCCATTCCTATGACTTTAAATTTATTATTCCTAGAGAATGGATTTTAAATTCTTAAAAGTTATTGTTTATTAATTTTTCATAATAAATAAGAGGTGGAAATCCACCTCTTATTTATCCTCTACACTATTTCCTCTACACCATCTTTTACAAAGCTCTGCTTTCTTGCTGCAAACAACTTCTTCTGAACCACAAGTAGGACAATTATCCTTGTCTTGCTCATAATTTATATCATACACATCTCCACAATGAAGGCATTTAAATTTACAAAAAGTAGCTCTGTAGTTGCCACCACTTATTCTTATAGCATTTCCTTCTGTTAAAGCGATAGCTATCTTCTTCCTTGCACTGTCAATAATATTTTGGAATGTTTGTCTTGATACTTGCATTCTTTCAGCACATTGTTCTTGATTTAATTCTTCAATATCTTTAAGTCTCATAGCTTCAAGTTCTTCTACCTTTAAAACTGTTTCTTTAATTTCACATTTAGGCTTTCCCCATGGAACAAAATAAGTATCCTCTGGGAAAAACTCTACTCTTCTAAATTTTGTTGGTCTTGGCACTTTAAATCCTCCCTGCATTTACTACATAATCCTATAAACATTATATCAGAATCATATATTTCTACGTTACTTTCTTCTTCTATTCTTTTATTTAATTTAAGATAGTCAAAATTTAAATTTTGACTATCTATATCAATTATACTATTACATTTATAACATTTAAAATGAATATGCAGGGGTTTGCCACTAAATATTTTCATTTTATAATAATTATTCGTTACAGTGACCTTCATGTTGATGTTCTGTACAAACGCTACCTGTTGATTTCAATTCACCATTTACAAATTTTTGAACTACATCATCACTAAGTCCTTGTGCACCAACTACAACTTCAATTCCATTTTCGTTAAATAAATCTTGTGCTGTTTCTCCCATACCACCTGCAATAATAACATTTACCTTTAAATCTCTTAAAAATACTGGAAGAAATCCTGGTCTATGTCCCGGATTTGGAGTAAAACTTTTTTCTAAAGACTTACCCTCTTCTACTTCATATATTGTGAATCCTTCACAATGTCCAAAATGCCCACTTACATATTTCTCATCACTTGCAACTGCTATTTTCATTAAAAATTCCTCCTTTTATTTTACCTAAATAATTTTAATTTAATATATTAATTTAATATATACTTAGTCATATTACTCCACATAGCTTCAATAGCTTTTTCAGCTATGCTATCCTTGTAGAAAGTTATAGGTTTTAATTCATTTATAGACTTCATAACCATGTCATCATAAGGAATTTTACCTACTAAAACTATTTGATTTTCATAAATAAAGTTTTCTATTTCCTTTGTAACTTCTTCATTTATATCAAATTTATTTACACAAACCATGGTAAAAACTCCAAAGTGTTTACACAGCTGTACTACTCTCTTTAAATCTTCAAGACCTGATTTTGTAGGCTCTGTTACAACTAAAACTGCATTTGAACCTGTTATTGAAGCTATAACAGCACATCCAATACCTGGTGAGCCATCAATTATAGTTAACTTTTCATCCTTATTAAATCTCTTACCATTTTTTCTTAATTCAGTTATTAATTTTCCTGAACCATCACTGCCTATACCCATTTCTGCCCTTGAAATTATGCCTTTATCTAGCTCTGTAATGAAGGTATCTGCTGTCTTTTCATCCTCTAGTTTTATTGCATTTACAGGACACACTAATGTACATGCTCCACAGCCTTCACAAAGAAATGGATTTATAGTAAAGTTTTCTATGGCATTAAATTTACAAACACCTTCACATTTACCACACTTAATACAAATGCTTTCATCTATTGATGCTTTTTTTCCACCTACAAATTCATCTTTTTCAATATCTTTTCCCTTGTAAAAGAGATAAAGATTGGGAGCATCTACATCACAGTCTATTCTTAATACATCTTTTTCAAGTTCAGCTAAAGCTGTTGCAATGGTGGTTTTTCCTGTGCCACCTTTTCCACTTAAAACTACTAATTCCAAGATAGCACCTCCTTTACTCCCTCTGAAAGCTTATCAAAGATCTTCTTATGAACTAAATAATCATAGAGTATCTCTCCCTTAGAATAAAGTACTGCTGTAGCCTTATCGTAAGGAATTGTTCCTATTAATTCTATATTTTCTTCTTTGCAATACTTTTTCACAATATTATCTTTTCCATCATCCTTATTTATAACTATGCCAAAGGGAATATCATACATTTTCACAAGTTCCACTGCCATCTTTAAGTCATGAAGACCAAATTCAGAAGGCTCTGTAACAAGTATTGCCCCATCAGCATATTTCAAAGAATTTACCACATTACAAGAAGTTCCTGGTGGGCAATCTATTAAATTAGTTCCCTTAGATAATCCATTAAGTAACTCTCTAATAACAGGCACTGCCATTGGCTCGCTTATATTTAAAACACCTCTGCTACAGTTTATATCTCTTACTGATCCTTTTTCAATCTTACCCGTTTCTCTTTCACCATAGGTTATAGCACCATATTTACATGCAATTTCGCATGCTCCACAACCATGACATAACTTTTGGAACAGCATAATATCATCTTTAACCTTTGCTAGAGCATTAAATTGACAAGCTTTTACACAATCTCCACAGTTAGTGCATTTGTTATCATCTATGATTGGATATTCTACCATTACTTTTTCTTTTGTATCTACTATAGGCTTTAGGAATAAGAAACCATTAGGCTCTTCCACATCACAATCTATATAATTTGCCTTTAGAGCAAGAGCAAGATTAGTAGATACTGTGGTTTTTCCTGTACCGCCTTTTCCACTAAGTACTGCTATATTCACTACCTATTCATCTCCAATCTAGTGAGCTCCGTGATGTGCAGGACCAGACATTTTTATTTCTTCAAGTTCACCTTTTTTATATTTTTCTATAGCCTCAGCTATAACTATACCATCACACTTATATGCCTTAACTCCTGATTTTTCAATGATTTCAAAAGCATTAGGTCCAAGATTTCCTGTGATAATAACATCTATGTTTTCATCAATTAATTGATTAGATGCAGAAATACCTGCTCCACCACTAGCATTTTTGCCTTGGTTTTCTAAAACTTTAATTTCTCCACCTTCAGTATCATGAATTTGAAAATACTCACATCTTCCAAATCTCATATCAAGTAAATTTACAATAGTTTTTCCTGCTGCTGAAACTGCTATTTTCATTTTCCATTCCTCATTTCTTTATTAATAATTCTTTTATGTGATTTTCATTATTGGCATTTGCTAATTATATATTACTACCACTTTTAGTTATTGTCAAATGCCAATTATAATTTTTTATAAAAAAAGCAGCTATGAAATTTCTATATTATATAGAAACTTATAACTACTTTCTTTGGGTGTGATTTATTTAAACATGTTAACATGTATAAATACATTAGGGTTTAAGGGATATTACTCTACCCATCAATTGATAGAGTAATATCCAATCTATTAGAATATTTATATTACTCCCACTCAATAGTTGAAGGTGGTTTTGAAGTTATATCATATACAATTCTATTTACTCCATTAACTTCATTTACAATCCTTCTAGATACCTTATCTAATACATCATAAGGGATTCTTGCCCAGTCTGATGTCATTCCATCAGAAGATGTAACTCCTCTTAAGGCTACTGTATGGCTATAGGTTCTTTCATCCCCCATAACTCCTACTGATCTTATATTAGGTAAGCAAGCGAAGTACTGCCAGATTTCACTTTCAAGGCCAGCATTTGCAACCTCTTCTCTAAATATAGCATCTGCTTCTCTTACTATGTGTAACTTCTCTTCTGTAATTTCACCAAGTACTCTTATTGCAAGTCCTGGTCCTGGGAATGGCTGTCTCCATACTAAGTGGTGTGGAATTCCAATTTCCTCTCCTACAGCTCTTACTTCATCTTTAAATAACTCTCTTAATGGCTCTATTAGTTCAAATTCTATGTCCTCTGGAAGTCCTCCTACGTTGTGGTGACTCTTAATTGTAGCTGATGAATTAGTTCCACTTTCTACAACGTCAGCATAAATAGTTCCTTGAACTAAGAAATCCATTTTACCAAGTTTATTTGACTCTTCTTCAAAAACTCTGATGAATTCTTCTCCAATGATTTTTCTTTTTCTCTCTGGATCAGAAACACCTTTAAGTTTTCCAAGGAATCTCTCTTGAGCATTTACTCTGATAAGGTTCATATCGAAGCCTTCTCTAAAGATTTTCTCAACTTGATCTCCCTCATCTTTTCTAAGTAGACCATGATCTACAAATACACAAGTTAGGTTTTTACCTATTGCTTTATGAACAAGTACTGCTGCAACAGATGAATCAACTCCACCTGATAGAGCGCAAAGCACTTTTCTATCTCCTACTAATTCTTTAATTTGTGCAATCTTTTCTTCTGCAAAGGCAGACATAGACCAGTCTCCCTTAACTTTACATACATTGTATAAGAAGTTTTTAAGCATTTCTGTTCCAAATAAAGTGTGTTGAACTTCTGGGTGGAATTGAACCCCATAAAGTTTTCTTTCTTCATTTGCCATTGCAGCTATAGGACACTCATCTGTATGACCTATAATTTCAAAGCCTTGTGGTGCACTTTCTATAAAGTCAGTGTGACTCATCCAGCATTGTTTTTCTTTTATTCCATTAAATAATTTATTATTTGTGTTTAAGTTAACATCAGTTTTTCCATATTCTCTAACAGTAGCAGTCTTAACAACTCCACCTAAAACATGGGACATAAGCTGAGCACCATAACAGATTCCTAGGATAGGAATGTTTAATTCAAATAATTCCTTATCTACTCTTGGAGCGCCCTCTCCGTAAACACTGTTAGGACCACCAGTAAATATTATTCCCACAGGATCCAATTCTTTTATTTTTTCAACAGAAGTATTATATGGAATTATCTCACAATATACTCCATGCTCTCTTACTCTTCTTGCTATTAATTGATTATATTGACCACCAAAGTCAACAACTAATACTAATTCTCTATCCATAAATTAAGCTCTCCTTCTTAGATTATTGATTTACACTATAATTTGGAGCTTCCTTAGTAATTACTATATCATGTGGATGACTTTCTCTAAATCCAGCTGAAGTTTGAACTACGAAGTTTGCAGTTTCATATAAATCTTTTAGTGTAGGTGCTCCTAAATATCCCATTCCTGAGCGAATACCACCAATTAATTGGTATATAGTATCTACTACGCTACCCTTAAATGGAAGTCTTCCTTCAACACCTTCTGGTACTAATTTCTTGTTATCTTCTTGGAAATATCTATCCTTACTTCCGTTTGCCATAGCTCCTAAAGAACCCATTCCTCTATATACCTTGTAACTTCTACCTTGATATATTTCTATTTCACCAGGTGCTTCGGCGCAACCAGCAAACATTGAACCCATCATACAAACTTTTGCTCCAGCAGCTAATGCCTTAACGATATCTCCTGAATATTTTATTCCTCCATCAGCTATAACTGGAACTCCTGATTTTTCTGCTTCTTCAACACAGTCCATAACTGCTGTAAGTTGAGGAACTCCAACTCCTGCAACTACTCTTGTAGTACAGATAGATCCAGGTCCTATACCAACTTTAACACAATCTGCTCCAGCTTCTATTAAAGCTCTTGTACCTTCTGCTGTTGCAATATTACCTGCTATAACTTGAAGCTCTGGATATTTTTCTTTAACTTCTCTTACTGCATCTATAACACCTTTAGAGTGTCCATGTGCTGTATCTATAGTAATGACATCTACGTGAGCTTTAACTAAAGCATCAACTCTTATCATCATATCCTTTGTAACTCCTACTGCAGCTCCACAAAGTAATCTTCCTGAAGCATCCTTTGCAGCATTAGGGAATTTCACAGCCTTTTCTATATCCTTTATAGTAATTAATCCTTTAAGATTAAAATCTTTATCTACTAAAGGTAATTTCTCAATTTTATGTTTTGCAAGTATTGTCTTAGCTTCTTCAATACTTGTTCCCTCTTTTGCAGTAACTAGATTCTCACTAGTCATCACTTCACTTACTTTTTTACTATAATCAGTTTCAAACACTATATCTCTATTGGTAATTATACCAACTAATTTTCCATTTTCAGTTACCGGCACTCCAGATATTCTATATCTTGACATTATGTTTAATGCATCTTGTATAACATTATCTTTTCCTATGGAGAATGGATTTACAATTACTCCATTTTCTTGTCTTTTAACTGTATCTACTTCGCTTGCTTGAGCTTCTATAGACATATTCTTATGGATAATTCCAATTCCACCTTCACGGGCCATAGCTATTGCCATCTTACTTTCAGTTACTGTATCCATTCCAGCACTTATTAGTGGTAAATTAAGAGCTATAGTTTTAGTTAAGTTTGTTTTAAAGCTAACATCCTTTGGTAAAACTTCAGATTTATTTGGAACTAATAATACGTCATCAAAAGTGTATCCTTGTTTTAATATCTTTGCCATAATTTAAATCCTCTCCTTCTATATTATTTTCTTTATAATTAACTTTAGTTATACTTATAATCTGAAATCAATTAAAATTATATAATTAAATTCTCTAACATAGTTTTTGTTTATATTTTAAATTTAATTAAAACATAAACAAAGACATGCTTAATTCACTTTCCACCCATAATATAACTCCTTTAGAGTTCATACTATGTACATACAAGTAAAATTAAGCATGTCCATAAATTCATTGAAATCTATAACATGATTACTTTTACTCATAGTCAGAAATTTATCGGTTTCCGGTAGAAACTCCTTGCCATATTCAAGGGATATATGAGTTATTTATTCATAATTTATTAATTGATTACACCTATTTTATTTAAAATAAGTATGTTTGTCAAGGAAAACTTTTAACCTATTTTCTAAATTTTGTAGAAATTTATCGACTTATATAATAATTATACATTACTAATGAGAATTTTTCCATTATCTCACTATAATTAATCCAAAAATTATAGTGAGATAATGTATATTTATACTTAAAACTTTAAAATAAATCAGGTAAGGCTTCCCCTTTAAGCCTAAATGTTTTTTCTTCCTTGTTAAATAAAATATTATTCTCATAAGAACCATTCTCTTCACTAGAAGCATCCTTTGGCATCTTACACTGATATTTTATCACAATCTGAGTTTTCACCTTTATATCTGGAGGTAGCTTAATATTATAGCAGTTTTGACCTAAATTCGTTCCAATACTAGTTATAGTACACTCCATAGGCACTAAATTACCGCCTTTAAGAGTATATACCTTTATCTTGCTTAAATCCTGTAAATCTATATCCTTATTTATTCTAAGTTCCACATTTACATTACTAGATAATATAGTAGCTACAGAGGCTATATTAACCATCATATCATTAGCTATACGTACTTCTCCTTCAGTGACACCATATCCACTACTTGTGACTCCATTATCTAAACCATGTATTAAGTCTATTACTGGAGATATTAAATTCACTTTAGGGGTTTGTATGCCCTTCGTAACATCTTCTTTACGCAAATTTTTATAGGCTATAACATTATTATCTCCAAAGGATAAAGTTCCGCTTTTGTCTTCTTTAGGATTTATTATAAAGCTTACTTTATAGGATTCATCATTAGCTTTATATTTTCCATCACCTTTACTTTCATAGACAACAGTTGGCCCTTCAATTGTAGCTATTCCATCTTTATAAGATTTAACACTGGAAACCATGGTAAAATTATCACCTAAGTTCAACTTTAATTCTGTTGGAATTTCATAAGTCATATATCTTCCTTGAGATATTATTCTATCGGCTAAGTCATCCATTAAAGTATTCTCTATATCCTCACCACTTTTATCTTCACTTATAAAATAGTTTTCTAAAGTTTCTCCCATTTCTTTATGCAACTCATCTAAACATTTATTTCCCTTCTTTAAATTTAAGCTCATGATATTATATTTTTCATCACTTAAATCAGGAATGTTCTTATCATTGTAGTTCAAATGATCCGATGCAATTAATACCATATATTTATCTGCATCAGGATTTTTACCATCAAGTATTGCCTTTGCCTTTACCATAGCTGCACCTATCTGCCTTGCATTGTTATCCTCTGGTCCTTTATCTTCAATATCTATAGCTTGAATCATTTTTATCATTTCATTTCGATTATTAGTTAGCTCAGAATGTACTTCATATATATTATTAAAAGTTATTAAACTAAAATTTACATTATCACCTACTAAACTACTATTATTTATTAATGAATTTACTAAAGCAGTTTTTATCTCATCTAACTTTCCACTTTTAAGCATAGACTTTGATACATCCAACACTATGGCTATATCTTTTTTCCTCATATTGCTACTATCTTCAAAAGTAAAATCTTCTCCTATTACATCATAGGTTACCTTTATTTCATCTCCCGGATAAGCCTCTACTTCACTTGGGCTTGTTAACTTAGCTCTAATATTAGGTAATTCATTTTTGTCTATATTAATACTTATACTAGGTACTGGAGCAGTTATAATCTCATTATCTTTCCAAGGGAAACTCACTGTAGACCCTGCAAAGAGTTCATGCTGCCCTGTTACTTCACTTTTAATTATGAATTTAAATGGTACAGGATCTGCTTCATAGGTAACTTTGCCATTTTTAACCTCACCATCAGTTTTATATAATATATTATCTATATCTACATTATTTCCTCCAATATTTAGAGTAAAACCTGATTTAAGATTCATTTCCATTTTTACATTATTAATGGCATAGGTAGCTAAGATTTCTGTAGCTATATGCTTAAATACATTATCAATGGCACCGTCACTGGATGCAAAAAAATTGCTATCCCCTCCACCCATGGATTCATGGATTTGCTTTAGTGTTTTATTTGCTTCACTTTTTTCATTTCCTAAACCATATCCTATAGAAAATACATTATTTGCTGTTCCTCTTATAATTCCACCAATGGTGGTTGCATAGAAAATAGTCTTATCAGTTACTTTGCTTCCATCCCCAGCGAACCTAGGATCTGTATTATCTGCCGCAGTATAATATTGTTTATTTTTTGATTTTACTGAATAAAATGTTGGTAATCCATCAGACATTAACACTACAGTTTTATTAGCATCAGGGTTTCCATATTCAAGCATATATTCAGCTTTTCTCAATCCTTCTCCAGTATTAGTTCCTCCCAAAGCTTCTAGATTATCTATCATAGCTGGAAGGTTTTTATTATCTATATTTATAAACTTATCACTAATAGAAATATAATTAGGTATATGATGACTATTCCTATTATCAACATTGGTTACACTTTTATAACCATCTTTACCATTAGGATTTATAGCAGCTTCACTTGAATAGGCTACTATCCCAATCTTTAAATTAGGCACATCCTTCATTTTATCTACAAAGTTCTTAGCTGCTTTTTTTAGCTCTTCTATCTTTGTAGAGTATGCGCCATTGACTTTGACCCATTCCGCCATACTCCCAGATACATCTAGTACTAATACTATTTCTTTAGCTGGAACTACGGCTTCAAAGGGTTTAGGAATTATTTCTCCACTTATTGTAATGTCTTCTCCTACCTTAGGGAATTCAGGGGATACTGAATTTATCTTTACCTCAAAGGCTGGCTTTGTTGCTACTTCAGCGCTGGCATTTGATGCAGAAGTTATAACTAAGGTAGCTGTCATGCAGAGAATAATACCTATGCATAATATTGCTTTATAACCCATTCTTTTTTTCATTTTATCCACCTCCATCACCATTTATAGGTTGCTAACAGACTTCCTTGCTTCAGCGTGAGATTTATTCCCAATGAAGCTTAGTTCATTCCTGCTTATGACTATTTCTAAATAAAAAACTCTCTTTTACTGAATAATCTATATCCTCTGCTTTTAATGACAATCTAATTTCTATACTCTTTAAAATGTCATCTGAAATCTCTATATGATGTAAATGTGAACCTATAAGCCTTTTACCATCTTCTTTTGTAGATAGATAAACATTATTTTCTTCAATGATAAATTCAGCTCCTTCATTAGTTACTGTGCCATCATCTTCAACCTTTGAAAAGGTTATAGTTTTTACAGTACCATCAGATTCTTTCACTTCACATTTAGTAGCTGCCATGGCATGTTTAGATATACTATCTAAAATAACCTTAGCTTCATATTGAAGGTCTGATCTAGTGTTTATCTCCTCTAGCTTTTTTTCATTAGAAAAGAAAAAGGAGAATATGAATGAAGTAACTATAGCTAAAAGTCCTAATGCTATCACTAATTCTATTAAGGTTACTCCTTTTTTCTTTCTATTTAAAATCATAATCCCACTACCTTATAACTTATTTTTCTAGTGTCCATTTTTCCTTTGTAATCAAATCTGTAGCTAGTATAGTTCTCTCTGTTACTAAGTTTTTACCTTGAGTAAAGATAAAATCTAATACACCCTTATTCTTATTATCCTTTATCTCCTCTTCTGATAATTTAGCAGTTCCTATTAACCCCTTAGAATTCTTTATATTTATATCTTTTTGAGATATAATGGTCCCTTTATAATTCGTAGTTCCATTGTAGTTTACATCACCCTTTGTCACCACTATATAAGTTATGTCCTTAGATTCACCCCTATTAAATTCTTTATTATAGGTTGCCTCTTTATTTTCATGTCTTAAAATAAGCTTATCATCATTAATTTCAATGTCCCTATTTTCATCATCATTTAATAGAATTACCATGTTTTCTAACTGAATAATGTTACCCCTATTAGCAATTAATGAAGATACACCATCCCAGTTTATTTGATTTTCTACAGTATAAATAGCCTTACCCTGTTGAAATTTATCCACATCAAAGTCTTCATTTCCCATATAATAAACAGCTTGTACAAATCTTTTCTTCATATTTTCTACTTTGTCAAGTTCTTCGGTATTTAGGCTTGCTGAATTTCCATGGGCTTTTCCTCCTGAAATATAGGCTCCAGCAGTATAGGTTTTCTGTGGAAGGGATATTCCCTTTGCTCTTATACTTGCATCACTTGAATTACTATAATCTACAAAGTGCTCTGCTTTATCTATCACATTTAAAGGTTGTCCTTCTGAATTTTTGGTTATAAGGACTAAGGGATCTAAATACTCATATTGGCTATCCTTATAATTCCCATTAGAATCCTTGGCATAGGCCTTATAATTCCCCTTTAAGGCTACAGACTCTCCAGTCTGATAAGGCTCTCTATGAGTCTTAATGTAAGCAGAACCCATTAGGTAGGCACTGTCAGTAACTGTTAAATCGCCCTTATTATTAGGCCACTTCATGGAATTAATTATTATAGAACTAGAACCCCTAACAACCTGTCCATTGTGTGTAGGCATATCAATTTTCAAATCATTAAAACCATAAAGGTTTTTTATTTTAATTTTTGCATCACTAGCTCCTATAACTAAATCGTTAGCTAGATATATCTCAGCCTTACTGCAATCTACATCTATACCACTATCCACATCACCCTCTGCTAAATTACCTAAGAATATATTCTCAGCATAAATTCTATTATCAACTTCTGTAAGTCCTAAAGTTACAGGCTTAAGGATTACCTTACTTTTGTCAACGGTAATATTAGCAGCAGTATTAACTTGTCCATTAAATTCTATATCGGTATCACTTATCTCAATTCCACCCTTATACTTATCTACCGTTGGGTTTTTAGCCATATCCTTACTTCTTAAACCCTGAATCCAAAGGTTTCCGTCCACTTCAACCTTACCTTCCTTAACATGGGATGAATCAGTAGCAATAGTTAAGTTTCCATCAGCAGCTAAAGCATAGTTTATTAATTCAGATGTGCTTCCATCGGCTTTATCAAGGATCCTGTAATCCTCTGGCGTAACTAAATTATAAGCTACACTTACCATTCTCTCTTTGCCTTTATCATCTTTATAGGTAGAAGTTATCTTAACAATTTTATAATCTAAATCCCCTTTTTTTACTGTCGGAGCCTTTAACTCACACTTAACTTCTGCCTTATTACTATTTACTACATATTCTCCAGATACATAATCTATAAGATTATCATCTATATAATCCTTATAAACCCCTTTGAAAATTTCATTTTGCTTCTTTATTGTAGTCTCATTATTACCTGCCGCTATGCCTTCCTCTATAGCTATCTCTACTACTTTAGTTATTCTAGCATAGGCCTTATCAATTCCAGATTCAGCAGAATAGAGATTTTTAACCCTATTGTTCTCTTCTACTCTTAGCTTATAGTTTGCATAGGTGGCCCCAAGCATAGCCAGTGCTAAGGTAGCTAATATACCAAACACAGCTATTACAAGTAACATAGATGAACCTTTAGTCTTTCTTTTTCTCATCTTCTCCCTCCTCTTAATTTAATAACTCTATTAAAACCCCTTTTTAATTAGTTATTCTACTTAAGTAGTTCTAAACTCATATTTTCTACTACTTCCCCATTTTTATTAGCTCTTAATTCTACAAAGTATAACTTTCCATTTATAATATTCTCACTATATTGAACCCCTTCAATTAATTCTACTTGTCCATTAAATTTAGAAATTATTATATCTTGCCTTTCAGATACTTTTTTCTTATTATATAGATATATCTTTAAGTTTTCTGTATGGCTCTTATTATCTACACTTAAATTTAACTTCTTTTCACTGTCCTCATTTAAACAGATAAGTAATGCTTTCTCTTTTGGTGTAAGAATAACAATGCTACTTTCCCCATAAGTAACATTTATCTCCCCCGCTTCTTTCATTTCAATAAAGACTTCCTCTGATGGTGTAGCTAAATTATCTGATAGTTTTTTTATAGCTTCTCCTATAACCTCCTTACCATTTGATATGGATATAGATCCATGATGATAATATATAGTTCTATCAACTTCCATTTCACTAACCTTATTATTAATGACCTGTGACTTTTCTTTTATAAACCCCTCTATGGAAAATCCATTTATTTCGCCACTTATTGAATATATTAATTTATTATCTTCCCCTGTAGCTTCACTTAAAGTAATGCCATTATTTAAAGACTTTGATAAAGCACTTGAAAAATTATCTATAGCTTTAATATTTTCTATGGTTTCCTGAAGTACTGCCTTAGCCTGTTGTTTATTTTCTGTGGATTTATTTATTTTTACAGAAGTTAGTACTAAATTAGCTATAGGAATAAGAATAATTGAAATTAGAGCAAAGCTAATTATTACCTCTAGAAGAGTAAACCCTTTCTTACTTTTTCTAGATTTAGTAACTTTATTTATTAACATACTCCACCTTTCCTTCTGGTGTTATTTGCACCCTTGGACTAGTTTTATCATCATCAATTATGGTAAGTGAAACTTTCTTATCATTAGCATTATTTATTACCTTTATATTTGCTCCTACCTTATCATCAATACCTATACGTTTAGATGAGTATATTGCAATATTTATGTTTTCCTCATCCACATTCCTAAGCTCTATACCATTTTTACTATAATCTGATGGATAGCTAGATTTCTCTGTTTTGTACTTAATATAGTACTTACCACCTTCCTTATTTACTTCAATTTCCACATCTACCTTTTTATTTTCATCATTGTATATATAACTTTCTCTAGTTAAATCATTTTCCTTACCTAAAGTTAAACTTGGTAAATCCGAATTCACACCCTTTAAAGCCATGATTAGAACATAATTATTTCCTTCACTAGTTCTTGATGCCATGGAGCTTTGACTTCCTTCTAAAAAAGGATTTTCCTTTCCATACTCCTCATCAAAAGTCCATTTTAAGTACTTTGAATCTTCATAAGGATTAATTTTTGGTATGGAGTAAAATTCTAAATCTAAAGTTCCAGAGACTTCATCATTTCCTGAGGCTGTTATGTTTATATTTGGCATAGCTAAAATTCTTTCATATTCTGATATTAGCTTTACAAACTTAGCAACGTTTTTATAGGTACCATTAAAGGATACAGATACCTTCATTTGCTCTACCTTATTTCCAGTTGACTCTCCTTTATCACTTTTAGTAGCTTGTTCTTCTCCAAGGTCTTTAGTTTCCTCTAGTTTTTCTTCCACATCTTCCTTGGTCTTTTCTTTATTAGACTCCTCTACTACTTGCTCTAGAGATGGCTGTTCCTTAGTGTCTGCTACTTCTGAAAAATAAGCTTCTATTGGAGAAACAGTAACCTCTGAAAAAGTTAAACTTCCCTTAATTCCAGCATCATTTAATAGTTTATTTAGCTCTATTATTATTCTATCTTGATAGATCTTAGGATATAAAAGCATAGATTTTGAACCTATACTATCCTTTAATATTTTTATATCACTTTTATTCTTTGTAATAGTATTTATATTTGAAAGCATTTCATTATATTTCTTATTTAGCTCTGATTCTTCCTGTTTAATTTCTTGCAATTTAGCATATTGCCTTTCATAAACCAGTTTATAATATGCTGTACATATAATTATGAGGACTAATACTCCTAATAAAAATTTTTCTCTTTTACTTACTTTCATTATAGTAGGCCTCCTTTAGTTTACAGGTCATAGTAAAGGTAAATACTTCTTTTTCACCATCACCTAAGTCTGACACTATTCCACCTATATGAGATTCTTCTATGAATTCAATATTATTCATATTATGTTGAAACTCAGCAATAGCCTCTCTATTTGTAGCTGAAGCATTTATTTCTATAGAACCTGCTGCAAAATTCATAGATTTAAAATACACTTCTTTTGGAAGGGTATAATTTATCTCTTCAATAAAGTCTGGACTTAATTTATTTCTATCAATTATGCCATGGAAAATTTCATTTAACTTACTATTATAAGTAGAAAAGGTTTTTTTCTCTGTAGCTACCTCTAAACTTTCCTTATAACTTTCTACAAAAGCTTCTTCATTAATTTTATTATTAAGATCACTTATTGATTTTTCAGCTCTATAAATTCCAAAAGTATTAAATGACAAGGTTACTATAATACCTGCCCCAACTATTGCTGCTGCACTAAAAATGGCTTTTTTTACTCCTGCATCGCTTTCTTTATTTGTATCCACATAGAAAAAATTCAAATCATTCATAATCTCACCTACAATCTTACTAATGCACCTAATGCATTAACATACTCTTCAATGGTTGTTGTATTTACATTTTTACTAAATTCTATATTGTTAGCTGTAATTATTTTTGTAGTTTCTATTCCAGTCTTTAAGGCTATATACTCATCTATTCCTCTTAACTTAGAAGTGCCACCGTATAAATATATATGACTTATCTTTTTCCCATTACTTTTATTAGTATAAAATTGAATAATTCTATTTAAATCCTCTAGCCAGCCCTCTATGACTTCTACTACTCCATCATTAAGCTGATTTTCTTTCCTACGCTTTCCTACTTCAACCTGAGTCTTCTTTATTTCCTCTGCTTCCTCCATAGAAATTCCATTAAAATCTGCTATAAACCTATCTATCTCTATTCCACCAATGGGCATAACCCTTATAAATTCTAACTTGTTATTATTAACTATAGATAAATCTACACTTTTATAACCAAGGTCTAAATACAATATGGACTCCTCTTTATTTATTAAATCTACATTATATATGTCTGCAATGCTGCTTAGCTTTCTTATGGAGTTGTTACTTATATCCAAAGCATAGGGATTTAAAAGTAGTTTTTCAGCTAAGTTTCTATAGGATTCAATGAGATTTTTAGGATATATAATAGTAAATATCTTTTGCTTTCTCACCTCATCCACCATAACTTCCTCTAACCTCATAAATTGAATTACATAGTTATTTAAATTTATAGCTAGAAACTGCTCTATCTCATAATTAACTAAGGTTTTTAATTCTTCATTATTCTCCACATAAGGAACTATAATCTCTCTACTTATGATTGTAGATGAGGAGGAAACTAAAGCTATATTTTTAGTTCTCACCCCTGAGGTTTTCATTTCTTCCTTCAACTTAAGTAAGATGGATTCTTCGTTAAAAAGCTCCCCATCTTGAATAATATCCTCTGGAGATTTTATTTTCCTCATATTATAAATCTTTAATTTTCCACCCTTAACTTGTCCCTCTACTATTTTTATATCACTAGAGCCTATGTCAAGACTCACAAGTCTTATACTCTTAGGCTTAGCCGGTTTACTATCATCAACTTTTTTTATTCTTTTAAATTTTAGATCCTGTAACTTTATATCTCTGTTCCATATGGATTCCTTCTTAGAATTTTCAACATCAATATCTTTATGATAACCCTCCTTATTTAGTAAGGTACCATTATCTATATTTACTTGAATTTCCTTATTCTTTAATTCTTCACTGACCTTAGATTTACTAAACAAACTCAAAATTAGCACTCCCTTCTTCTTCAAATCCTTTATACTTAATTAACAATATTTATATCTATTTTATATACACTAAGGCTCTAATAACTTAGCACCCTAGATAACTTTCAAATTCATTATTTTTCTTTCATAACTTCTATTAATTTTCATATATCTTCTTTATTCCCCGAGAAATACTATGAATAATATTATTTTTTCATCATTAAATTACATTGCACAATTTAAAATTTTCTTCATTATTCTTAAATTGAATATTTACATATATACCTATTTAAATATGAAACTATAAGTCTATATAACTATTTGACTATGATTCTATAAACAGAGTTCTTAGCTTCTATGAAGCTTTAGAAATCGTTATCCAGGGACATAACAGCTTTCTACTTCCACTTTAAAGAAGATGGAAGTATTAGAGCTGGTAGTCATCGGATAAACCTATAAAACTATTTAAATATATAGCTATTTAAACTTTTCTATATTTACCTATATAAATAGTTAACTATTTGTTGTGGTATCAATGATTTGTAGTGTTTTGCTATCTTAGTAGTTATGTATAATCTCTAAAATTTATATGTTTTTAGCTTTTTATGTTTTTATGTTCTTCCATGGTGAAAGTGTTCATATAAGTGGCGTTTAAGCTTGTAGAGAAATATTTTTATTTATTTTTAGAAACATAAGTGTAAAGGGTGGCTTTACACTTATGTTTGGTGTATAAGATATGTTGGATAAATTATTTTGTATTAGCTTTAACCGAACCATCAGCACCAATTGTTATTTCGTAAGTAGTTGCTTTAGCAGTAGCTTTTGTAACTTTTTCAAAACCTGGTGCAGCTTGAGGTGCTTTAACTTCTTTTAATGCTTCTTTAATAATACTTTTGCAATCTTTACCTTCACTATCTGTAATGCTTACTACAGTTGTATTTGTATCATCCAATACTCCCTTATCAGTAAATGCATATGTTATTTTTCCATCACCTTTTATAGTTTCATCTGAAACTAACATCAAAACTGTTCTTTCAATAGTTTCACAGCTTTGTTTATCTGCTTTAACCTTAGAGTTATCTCTTACTGCTGAGAAGTTTGGTATAGCTATTAATGCTATGATTGCCATTACTGCTAGAACTATGATTAGTTCTATTAGTGTAAAACCTTTTTTCTTTTTGTTGTTTGCTCTTTTTATCATTTTAAATGACCTCCTAATTATTTCTTTTTATTTCTAAAGGGTTTCCCCTGGTTAGACCTGTTATTTTGTTTTACATTACGTTGTACATCTCAAACATTGGAGTTAGGATGGAGATTATTAAAAACCCTACTACTACTCCCATTATTACTAGCATTATTGGGTCTAGGATTGTGGTGAAGGCTTCTATTGCTCTTTCTAGCTCTTCGTCGTAGAAGTCTGCTGTTTTGCTTAGGATGTTGTCTAGTTCTCCAGCTTCTTCTCCAATTTTTATCATGGACCCTAGCATTGGTGGAAATAACTGTGATTCCTTTATGGCATCGGATAGTGTATCTCCAGCTAACATTCTTTCTTTTACTGTTTTTAGTTTTACATCTGCATATTTATTTTCTAGTACTGCAGATACTACATCTATGGAGCTGGCTATGGATAGTCCCGCTCCTAAAACTGTAGATAAGCCCCTTGCAAATCTTGATACTACAATCTTTTGATTTAAGTCTTTAAAGAGAGAGTTTTTCAGTTTATATTTACTGTACATATAAATTCCAGCATCAACTCTCTTGGTGTAATATTTAAAACCTACTACTATCCCTACAATAACAAGGCCTATTAATATACCGTAATGCCTTATACCATCTCCTAGAGATAGTACTATCTTTGTCATAGCTGGAAGGTCTGAACCTGCTGATTCAAACATATCCATAAACATTGGCATTATATAGGTTAGAATAAATACCACTACAAACACTGTTACTGTGGCTAATATGCCTGGATAGATTAAGGCATTTTTTAATTTACCATTCATCTTAGTTTGCTTTTCATAGTAAGTGGCCATCCTATTCATGATGGAATCTAGAGTACCACTTTGTTCCCCAACTTGAATCATGCTTATAAGTAAGGTTGGAAATTCATTAGAGTATTTACCCATGGCTACAGATAATTCTTCACCTTTTCTTATATCTTCATCTACTTTTACAAGGACTTCCCTCAGCTTCTTGTTAGGTATTTGTTCTGCTAAAAGACTTATAGCATTAGTTATGGAAACACCGGCTTCTATCATGGTAGCTAGTTGTCTACAAAATATAGAAATATCCTTGTTATTAACCTTATTTCTCTTTCCTAGAATAATCTCCTTACCGCCTATAGCTTCCTCAATGGATAGAGGTGAATATCCACTAGATACCATAAGGTTAAGTACCTCTTCCCTACTCCTACATTCATGTACTCCTTGAATAACTTCACCCTTAGAGCTAATAGCCTTATATTTATATTTAGACATAATTTAGTTCTCCTTCCTCTACAAGTTATCCATAAATATTATCTTCATCATTTCTTCCATGGTGGTTTCACCTTTAAGAACTAACTCTCTACAACTATCTGATAAAGTCTTCATACCCTTTTTAACCGCTTCATCCTTTAGTTCTTCTGGGTTATTAGATTTTATAATCAAATCTTTTATCTCTCTATCTACATTCATTATTTCATAGACTCCAAGTCTGCCACTATAACCAGTATAATTACAGCTAGCACAACCCTTGCCTCTATGAAGAGTTACTTTATCATCACTATTTAAGTTAAGAAGTTTCCTTTCAGCTTCATCCCCCTCATAGGCTTCCTTACAGCTTGGACATATTCTTCTCACCAGCCTTTGAGCTATTACTCCTTTTATGGCAGTGGCCACTAAGAAAGGTTCAACTCCCATATCTATAAGTCTTATTACTGAGGATGGTGCATCATTTGTGTGTAGTGTACTAAGAACAAGGTGTCCTGTTATGGCAGCTCTTATACCAATTTCAGCAGTCTCACTATCTCTCATTTCCCCTACCATTACTACATCAGGGTCTTGTCTTAATATAGACCTTAAGCCTGCAGCAAAGGTAAGTCCTACCTTACTATTTACATTTACTTGATTTATTCCATCCATGGAGTATTCCACAGGATCTTCTACAGTAACTATGTTCTTATTAATATGATTAAGTTCCCCTAAAATAGTATATAGAGTGGTGGATTTTCCGCTTCCTGTAGGTCCTGTTACTAAAATTATTCCATGGGGTGCAGATATGATGTTTTCAAGATTTTTTATATTTTCACTACTCATGCCCAGATTATCTTTTCCAATTTTATAGTTGCTTCTATCTAGTATTCTTATTACAACCTTTTCTCCTGTGATAAGAGGTATTATAGACACACGCATGTCTATGTTTTTATTATTGATTACAGTAACTATTCTTCCATCCTGAGGAATTCTTTTTTCAGCTATGTTAAGATTTGCTAGAATTTTTATTCTAGTAACTATGCCTGGAAGCACATCAATATTTAAAGATGATATTTCTTCTAGCTGACCATCTATTCTATATCTAACTCTTATATATTTTTCATAGGGCTCTATATGAATATCTGAAGCTCTTTGTTCCACTGCATTTTTAAGTAGGGAATCTACTAGCTTTACTGTGGGAGCATTTTTAACTTCATCAATCTTTTCTATATCTTCCGTCTTATTATGAAACACTATCCTAGACCTGGTTATCTCTTCTACAGCACTTTCCACATTTCTATCTGAATAATACTTTTCCGTAGCCTTATGGATGTCATCCTTTGTGGATATGTATGGCTCCACCCTTAGTCCTGTAGTTATAGCTACATCATCCATGGCAAATATATTTAAAGGATCTGATACAGCTACCTTTATTACTCCATCAGCAGTATAAAAAGGGAATAATTCATATTTTCTACATAAGCCTTCGTTAACTAATTTTACAGCCTTAGAATCTACATCTATATTACTTAAGGTTACTCTTTCAATACCTAACTGTTCTTGAAGTACCTCTATAATAATATCTTCTGTTACTATTCCTTCATCGATTAATAATTCTCCCAGTTTCTTTCTCTTTACCTTTTGAATCTCTAAGGCTTCTGATAATTGTGACCTGGTAATTTTATTTGCCTTTACTAGCAAGTCACCTAGTCTGACAGTATTCCTTGCCATTTCTCTCCACCTCACCTTTACAATTAATTTATTTGTCCTTATCTAAAAGTTTTATACTTCTTTTTATTTCTTAAAACTCCTTATATTAAATGAAATTTAAAATATATTGTTCTCCAATGATTAAAACTATATATGCTCCCATAGCCAAGCTAGGCCCTAAAGGAATATACTCATCCTTTGACTTCTTTTTTGATGCAATTAACATAACTGCAATTGTTCCTCCTATAATGAAGGATATGAGTAAAAAATATATCTCTAATTTCCATCCTAGAAATAATCCACATAATACTGCTATTTCAATATCTCCAACACCCATGCCACCAGTTAAAACATATATTAAACCAATAACCCCTAGGCCTATTAATCCCCCAATAATATAGTTAGTTATACTATGGGAATATGCTACAGTTTCTATAAGGATAAAGATTATTCCCACTGCCATTCCACTATAAACTACACTAGAATATACATCTGTAGTATCATAATCAATGAGGGCTATGACTATTAAAAATAGAGTTAAAAGGGAGTACTTAAAAAAGCTTACCCCTATGCCATATCTTAGATATATTCCTACTAATAAAATCCCTGTAAGCCCTTCTACTAAGGGATATCTCATAGAAATCTTAGAATCACAATATCTACATTTACCCTTAAGCCATAGATAACTTACTATTGGAAATAAATCCCTCCATTTTAATCTAGTATCACAATTTCCACAATGGGAAGGTGGACTAATTAATGACTGATTGTTAGGTATTCTATAAATACATACATTTAAAAAACTTCCTATTACTACTCCATATAAAAACACTATAAAACCCATAATTTATTATCCTTTTACATTTATTTCTATTTACAAATGATTATACTATATTTTTACATATGTGTATATAAAATACACGCAGAAAAACCGACTAAATTTATAATTTAGCCGGTTGTACCATTAACTCAACAACTTTCAAGGTACCCAAATAAAAAAGTTGCATCATTGTATCTAAACTTACTTTCTTTTTATATAAACTTACTTTCATTTTATACAAATTTATTTTACATTTATATGAATTTGTTTTATTGTTGTATAAATTTATAAATGTTAAACATATTATACTATATTATGTATTATATTTCTATATACTTTCCTTGTTATGTGTTATTTTATTACATCTCTCCTTAAAATCCACTATTTTAAAGGTTTTTATAGACTTTGTAGATAATTAAATTGATAAAATTTGGAGAGATTTATGTGAACATTAATTATGGATGTAAAAAAGACTTCCATGAAAACTTCATGAAAGTCTTAATTTTATTTAATATTTAATTTTAGTACATTCCGTCCATTCCCATTCCTGGTGCACCTGGCATTGGAGCTGGGTTCTTTTCTGGAATATCAACAACAGCAGCTTCTGTTGTTAAGAATGTTGATGCTACAGATGCAGCATTTTGAAGTGCGCTTCTTGTAACCTTAGTTGGATCAACTATTCCAGCTTTAATCATATCTACATATTCAGCATTTAATGCATCATAGCCTATTTCTGTAGCTGAATTTCTAACTCTTTCAACTACTACTGAAGCTTCTGCACCAGCATTTGTAGCTATTTGTCTTAATGGCTCTTCAAGAGCTCTTCTTACAATGTTAATACCTACTTGGATTTCTGAAACCTCTGAAGTTAGTTTAGCAACTGCTTCTATTGCATTGATATAAACAGTTCCACCACCTGCAACGATACCTTCTTCAACTGCAGCTTTTGTAGCAGCAAGAGCATCTTCAATTCTTAATTTCTTTTCTTTTAATTCTGTTTCAGTAGCAGCACCAACTTTGATTACTGCAACTCCACCAGCAAGTTTTGCAAGTCTTTCATTTAATTTTTCTTTATCAAATTCAGAAGTTGTATCTTCCATTTGTTTCTTAATTTGATTTACTCTAGATGTTATATTTTCTTTTGCACCTTTTCCATTTACGATAACAGTGTTTTCTTTAGTAACTTTAACACTATCAGCTCTTCCTAACATTTCAATAGTTGCATCTTTAATGTCGTGTCCTAATTCTTCTGAAATTACTGTACCACCTGTAAGTATTGCTATATCTTCAAGCATTTCTTTTCTTCTATCACCAAAGCCTGGAGCTTTAACAGCAACACATGTAAATGTTCCTCTTAATTTATTAACTACTAAAGTAGCTATTGCTTCACCTTCAACATCTTCAGCAATTATTAAAAGTTTTTTACCTTGTTGTACTATTTGCTCAAGAATTGGAAGTAATTCTTGGATGTTAGATATTTTCTTATCAGTTATTAAAATGTATGGATTATCAAGTACAGATTCCATCTTATCTGTGTCAGTTACCATATATGCACTTAAATATCCTCTATCAAATTGCATACCTTCAACAACATCAAGTTCAGTTCCCATTGTTTTAGACTCCTCTACAGCTATAACACCTTCGTTACCTACTTTATCCATTGCTGTAGCTATTAGAGCTCCAACTTCCTCGTCTGCTGCTGATATAGCTGCAACTCTTGCTATGTCTTCTTTTCCATCTACTTGTCTAGAGTATTTTTTTATTTCTTCAACTGCTGTATCTACAGCCATTCTTATACCATTTCTAAGTAACATTGGGTTTGAACCAGCTGTTACATTCTTAAGTCCTTCTCTTATAATAGCTTGAGCAAGTACTGTAGCAGTTGTAGTTCCGTCTCCAGCTACATCGTTTGTTTTGTTTGCAACTTCTTTTACAAGTTGTGCTCCCATATTCTCATATGCATCTTCAAGTTCTATTTCTCTAGCTATTGTAACACCATCATTTGTTATAAGTGGTGAACCGAATTTTTTATCTAATATAACGTTTCTTCCCTTTGGTCCTAAAGTTACCTTAACTGTATCTGCAAGTACGTCTACACCTCTTTGCATAGCTCTTCTTGATTCTTCTCCGAATAAAATACTTTTAGCCATATTCATTTACCTCCTATGATATGTGAATTTCTTAGCTTATCATTAAAATTATTTTTCTTTACACTTATTAAGATATATTACTCTTGTAATATTGCTAATATATCTTCTTGCTTTAATATAATATATTCTTGTCCTTGGAATTTAACTTCTGTGCCTGCAAATTTAGAAAATAATACCTTATCTCCTATTTTCACTTCCATCTTAATTTCTCTTCCATGAGAATAAGTTCCTGGACCTACTGCAACGACTTCTGCCTCTTGTGGTTTTTCTTTTGCAGTACCTGCTAGAACTATTCCTCCTTTAGTTATTTCCTCAGATTCTAATCTTTTGATTACAACTCTGTCGCCTAATGGTCTGATATTCATAAAAAACCCTCCTATTGTTAATTATTTATATAATTTTTTTATTTATCTTTATTTATTAGCACTCACGACTATTGAGTGCTAACTACAATATAATAATATATAATTATTATTTTATAAGCAAATCTTTTATTTTAATAGAACTTGGTAAAATAAGCGAATATATTAAAATATCTCACTCATGGTAATATTTTCTCTTATTTTCTCTTATTTTTGCCTTCATGCTTTAATACTCTATGGAAAAAGTCTATAATGCTATGTCCTTTAAGTATTCCTACTAAAAATAGAGCTCCTGATACTACCCCTATAATTATCATAGATACATAGTCCCCTCTATGTATACCGTGGCCAAACATGGCAGATGTGATTATCCATGGTAATCTACCAGCAGAAGAATATAATATAAAATCACTTAGAGTTACATTGGATATACCAGCTACATAAACTAATATATCTTTAGGTATTCCAGGTATAAAGTATATGACAAAGATAACTATATTATTACTTCCAGCATCTAATATCCTCTTCATCTTAGTTAAATTATTTTTTTCAATAAGCTTATTTATATACTTTTTCCCGAATAATTTAGCTATAAAATAAGCAACTACACTTCCAAGAATTATCCCTACAGCAGAGGCAATTCCTCCTACTAAAGGTCCGAATATATATCCCCCTGCTACTTGAACAACTTCTCCTGGTATAAAGAATATTATTACTTGTATCATTTGTAGTACTACAAAGGCAATTATACTATAACTACCAAAGGATAGTATTAATTTTTTTAATTCTTCTGGATCTCTAAATACAGTAAATTTCTTGGAAAACTCCCAATAGGCTATTAATAACACTACTATAACTATAGTCCATATTACTCCATTTGTTACATACCTTTTTATCTTATTTTTATTCTCCATACCTTTCCCACCTTGTATACCCTTAGTTTATGTTCTATATATCAACATATTTCTAACTTAATCTATTTTTATATTGTTTTCTCTTGCATAATAAAATAAGTATTGTTGTGCAAATCCAGATAAGCTACCAAACTTCTCTCTTGCAAACTCCCTTATTTTAGGCAATGATACATCTGGTGCCACATAAAAGAATTGCATTGCTCTTTTCACCCATACATCCACTGGGAATGCTGAGTATTTCCCCATAGAAAATAGCATTATACAATCTGCTACCTTAGGCCCTACTCCATTAAAATTTTTAAGACCCTCATGACATCCATCATCATCACTTTGTTTCATTGCATTTAAATCATAGGTACCACTACTCAAATCTTCTAGTGCCTTATATATATACTTAGCTCTAAATCCAACCCCTAAAGCTTCTATATCTTCTACTGTAGCTCTTCTAAACTCCTCTAAGGTTGGAAAAGCGTAATATGTATTTCCCTTGTACTTTATAGATTTGCCAAATACTTTACTTATATTCTCTATAGCTCTTTTTATCATAGGGATTCTATTATTTGCAGATATAATAAAAGATATTAGCATTTCAAAGGGATCTTGCTGTAGTATTCTAATTCCTACACCAAATTCTACTGCTTTTTTTAAAAGTTCATCCTTCTCAAATTCTTCTTTTATAGCTGAATAGTCCCTTTCTAGGTCAAAATAATTTAGCCATATGTCATTAAAATCCTTTAAATCCGTATTATATATAACTACATCATTATTCCTTTTCTCAATTTCAATAACTTTTCCAAAGGCTACACCTATATAATTATTATTATCTTGTCTGTTCCATCTAAAACATTGTCCGCAATCGAAAATATGGGGAAGTTCAAAATTCTTTACATCCTTTAATATAACTTTTCCACTTTCTTCAATAGCTTCTTTAAAGTCCATCCATATCCACCTCCTTGAAATAACACTTATGAAATGCTAGTTTAAAAATAGTGCTAAGGATATTCTCAGCACTAAGTTTTAAAATTATTCTCAATTACTGTTTATTTCTCTCTCTTGTTACTATGTTATCTAATATAACTGCACCTTTTTCTACTATATTAAGACATCTTGTTTCATCATTTCTATATAATTCCTTTAATTTATCACAATTTAATGAATTACATTCTTTATTAAAGTTTTCAATGAATTCTTGAGTAAGGTTTTTTACATAATCGCTTTCATGGGCTCTTTCCTTTGTAAATAAGATACCTAAAGCAGAAATTGCTCCTGTGATAACTCCACAAGTGGATTCTACACCCATTCCCCCACCGAAAGCAGCCATGGTTTTAAAAGTTTCCTTACTTAAGTTTAAACCATATTCCTCATTAGCAGCATATAGCATAGTCTCTGCACAGTTTAAATCATATTCTTCTCCATAATATTTTTTTACTACATCTAATAACATATTTATGCACCCTACTTTCCTATTAATTAGTCCTAAACTTCAGAGAAGCTAAGACCTCTGTTTATTATAGTTTTAGTCATAAATCTATGACTCCAAAAATTTCTTTAAATGTATTAGAAATCTACTAGTTTTCAGTTTCATTATACTATATTTATCATATAAAAAAGCCATATTTTAAAGAATTTCACATAACTTTAAAATATGGCATGATTTTATTAATTCTGATTTAAAATTACTTACTTAATTGCTGATCAATAGCTTTAGCAGCTTTTTTACCAGCTTCCATAGCAAGTATAACTGTAGCTGCACCTGTTACAGCATCTCCACCAGCATATACTTTTTCTTTAGAAGTAAGTCCTGTTTCTTCCTCTGCAACTATGCATTTATATTTATTAGTTTCTAAGCCTTTAGTTGTAGCTGGAATTAATGGGTTTGGTGAAGTTCCTAGTGACATGATAACAGTGTCACAGTCTAATGTAAACTCAGAACCTTCTATTACTTGTGGTCTTCTTCTTCCAGATGCATCTGGCTCTCCAAGTTCCATTCTTACACATTTCATTCCTTTAACCCAACCATTTTCATCCCCAAGGATTTCTGTAGGATTAACTAATAAATCAAGGATAACTCCTTCTTCTTTAGCGTGATGTACTTCTTCTACTCTAGCTGGAAGTTCAGCTTCACTTCTTCTATAAACTATATGTGTTTCTGAACCTAGTCTTAAAGCTGTTCTAGCAGCGTCCATAGCAACGTTACCACCACCAACTACTGCAACGCATTTACCAGATTTAATTGGAGTAGCATATTCATCTTTAAATGCTTTCATTAAGTTATTTCTAGTTAAGAATTCATTTGCTGAGAATACTCCATTTAAGTTTTCTCCTGGAATTCCCATAAACTTAGGAAGTCCTGCTCCTGATCCTATAAATACAGCATCAAATTTCTCATCATTCATTAATTCATCTATTGTAACTGTTCTACCAACAACTACATTTGTTTCTATTTTAACTCCTAATTTTCTTAGGTTGTTTACTTCATGTTTAACAACGGTATCCTTTGGTAATCTGAACTCAGGAATTCCATAAAGTAAAACTCCACCTGGCTCATGTAAAGCTTCAAATACAGTTACATCATAACCCATTTTAGCTAAGTCTCCAGCACAAGTTATTCCTGATGGACCTGATCCAATTACAGCAACTCTCTTATCTTTCTTTTGAATTTCTTGTGTTAAATCTACGTTGTTATTTCTTGACCAGTCTGCTACAAATCTTTCTAGTTTTCCTATAGCAACTGCCTCACCTTTTATTCCAAGAACACATTTACTTTCACATTGTAATTCTTGAGGACAAACTCTTCCACATACTGCTGGAAGTGCTGTATATTTATCTAAAGCCTTTGCAGCCTTTTCAAACTCTCTTTCTTTTACATGATGAATAAACTCTGGTATATCTATTGCAACTGGACATTTAGATACGCATGGTTTATTTTTACAATTTAAACATCTAGAAGCTTCTTGAACTGCTTCTTCTTCAGTGTAACCAAGACAAACTTCTTGAAAGTTAGTTGCTCTTACCTTTGGATCTTGTTCTTGTATTGGAGTTCTTTTCATTCTATCCATTAGTTATTTCCTCCTATTTTGCATCCTTTTTGTATAGAATCCTTTTGTATTTCTTCTGTCTTATACATAGTTGTTCTTTTTAATGCTTCATCGAAGTTTACTTTATGTCCATCAAACTCTGGTCCATCAACACAAGCAAATTTAGTTTCTCCATCAACAGTTATTCTACAAGCACCACACATACCTGTTCCATCAACCATGATTGGGTTCATACTAACTATTGTTTTTATACCTAATTCTTCTGTTAATTTACATACAAATTTCATCATTATCATTGGTCCTATAGCAATTACTGTATCGTATTTATTGCCTTCTTCAACCAAAGATTTTAATCTATTAGTAACCATTCCTTTAAATCCATAGCTACCATCATCAGTTGCTACATAAACATTGCCTGCAACATTTTTCATATCTTCTTCTAAAATAACCATTTCTTTATTTTTAAATCCCATGATTACGTCAGCTTTAATTCCGTTTTCATGTAACCATTTTACTTGAGGATATACTGGTGCAGCTCCAACTCCACCTGATATAAACATTATTTTTTCATTTTTTAGCTTATCTTTGTCTTCTTCTAAAAGTTCAGAAGGCATCCCTAAAGGTCCAACAAAGTCAAAGAAAGAATCCCCTTCTTCATATTGTTCCATAGCTTTTGTAGTACATCCAATTGTTTGTACAACTATTGATACTGTTCCATTTTCTACATCTGTGTCACATACTGTTAAAGGTACTCTCTCACCCTTTTCATCCATTCTTATTATAATGAATTGACCTGGACGAGCTGATTTAGCTACTCTTGGAGCTAAAATCTTCATCATAAATATTGAAGGTGCCAAAATTTTCTTTTCAACAATTTTATACATAGTACTTTCCTCCGTATTTTAAACATATTTTGTTTTTATATGAATTTAATATTTCACCATTTTAATTCATATCCTTTGCCAAATATAATATTATACTATTTTCATTGAAATTTATATATGAACATTAGATATTTATTTAACATAGTGATTACAAACGCAAAAATAAACAGCGCAATAATGATAGGATTCTTTACCACATTACACTTGTCCAATAAACTAACTTAAATCTCCATATATCCTTAAATAATACGACTTAAATCCTTTACATGAATATACATTGTGTCGGTTACACTTATATTTTATAATTTTATTTAATTATAGTCAACCATATAGTAAATTAAATATTATAAATTTTCAAGCAAATAAATCCATTTTTTATAAACATCCTCTTGAATTCCAGTTATTCTTTCAAACTTCTGGTGATTCCATTTAAACTATACTCCTTTTATTTTTAAAAATCTACAATAAATTATAAAATGCATTGTTATAATTTTATCTATCTTTTATTTTTTTAATTATATTTAATTTATTTTCACATAAATAAAAGAGTAAAGATAAATTATTCTTTACTCTTTTGCTGTAATATCTTTATGCTATTATTATTTACTATAATCGAAGAATCCTTTTCCAGTTTTTCTTCCTAATTGTCCAGCTCTAACGAATTTTCTAAGTAAGCTGTGTGCTCTGTATTTTGAATCTCCAGTTTCTTTATATAATACATCCATGATTGCTAAGCAAACATCTAGTCCAATTAAGTCACCTAAAGCAAGAGGTCCCATTGGATGATTTGCTCCAAGCATCATAGCTTTATCTATATCTGCAGCACTTGCAATACCTTCTGCATAGATGCAAACAGCTTCATTTATCATAGGTACTAAAATTCTGTTTACTACAAATCCTGGAGCTTCTTCTACTTGAACTGGCTCCTTAGATATGTTAATAACTAATTCATGCATTGCATCATATGTTTCTTGTGATGTTCCCATTCCTTTTATGATTTCTACAAGTTTCATAACTGGAGCTGGGTTAAAGAAGTGTAGTCCTATAACTTTATCAACTCTCTTTGTAGCAGTAGCAATTTCAGTTATAGAAAGTGAAGATGTATTTGTAGCCAGGATTGCTTCTGGTTTACAGATTTCATCTAATTCTTTAAATATTTGTTTTTTGATTTCCATATTCTCTACTGCAGCTTCTATTATTAAATCTACATCATCTAATAAGCTTAATTCTGTAGTTCCACTAACTCTTGATAAAATTTCTTCTGCTTGTTCTTCTGTTATTTTACCTTTTGTAGCAAGTTTTTTAATATTTTTTTCTATCATTCCAAGACCTTTTTGTACGAATTCATCCTTTATATCTCTAACTATTACCTCATATCCTTTAGCGGCAAAAGCTTGAGCTATTCCTGATCCCATTGTACCTGCGCCTAAAACACATATCTTTTTCATATTAAACACTCCTAACATAATTTTGTATTATGGATTATAGACTATTACAAATCTATATTACCACATTTTTATATATTTATATTTATATTTATCAAAAATAACTCAATAAATATAAATATATGTATACAATTTTCAACGAAATTAGACTTTTATTCAATATTTAACAAATGAGGGGTATATACATCTCCGTATATCCCCTCATCTTATGTTAATTAGTGTACTATAAAATTCAATTAATCTAAAGTCTTATAAATTTACTATTTGTTCATCTCTTTATATTGAGCTATCATTTCTGGAATAACTTTAGCAAAGTCTCCTACTAAAGCTACGTCAGCAGCTTTCATGATTGGAGCATCTGAATCTTTGTTAATAGCTATGATGTAGTTAGAATCTTGCATTCCAGCTAAGTGTTGGATTGCTCCAGAAATTCCGCAAGCTATATATATAGTAGGTCTTACAGTTTTTCCTGTTTGTCCTACTTGAACTGCTTTTTCTACCCAGCCATTATCAACAGCTGCTCTTGATCCAGCTAAAGTTCCTCCCATTACGTCTGCAAGTTCTTGAAGTAAAGCGAAGTTTTCTTTACAGCCAACTCCTCTTCCTCCTGAAACTACGATATCAGCTTCAGTAATGTCTACCATTTCTTTTACTGATTTAACAACTTCTATAGTTTCTGTTCTTATATCAGAAGCTGATAATTCAACGTCAAATTTTTCAACTTGGAAAGTTCTGTTTTCATCTTTAGCTAACTTTTCGAAAACTCCAGGTCTTACTGTAGACATTTGTGGTCTATGATCTCCACAAACGATTGTAGCCATTAGGTTTCCACCGAAAGCTGGTCTTGTCATTAATAAGTTGTTAGTTTCTGCATCTACATCTAGAGATGTACAGTCAGCTGTAAGACCTGTTGAAAGTCTTCCTGCAACTCTTGGTCCTAAATCTCTTCCAATGAAGCTAGCTCCAATGAATAGGATTTCTGGTTTTTTAGCATTTACAACTTCGTTTATAACTTTTGTATATCCATCAGTTGAATAGTGAGTTAGTAACTCATTGTCGCATACTAATACTTTATCTGCTCCAAAAGCTCCTAATTCTTTAGTCATTTCTTCTATATTTTTATGTCCAAGTAATAATGCTGTAAGTTCTACTCCTAACTTGTCAGCTATTTCTCTTCCTTTTCCTAATAATTCTAAAGCAACCTTTTGTAATTCTCCGTCTCTTTGCTCTGCAAAGACCCATACACCTTTATAATCTGCTATATTCATGGTAATTTCCTCCTTAACTATATCTTAGATGAAGTGTTTTTCTTTTAGTTTTGAAAGCGCAATTGAAGCTGCTTCTTTTGGTGATACTTCAAATATTTCACCTTGTCCTTTAGCTTCTTTAGTCATTGATTTTTTAACCTTTGTAGGTGATCCTTTAAGACCAAGTAGGTTAACATCAACGTTAATGTCTGCTACAGTCCATACTTTAACTTCTTTTTCTTTAGCCATTGAGAATATGTTTTTAATGTTCATATATCTTGGCACGTTTAAAGTTTCGATTGCAGTTAATAGAACTGGAGTGTTAACTCTGATATTTTCATATCCATCTTCCCAAGCTCTTCTTACGTTTAATACGCCTTCTTTTTCTTGGCTAACTGCTTCAACATAAGTTATTTGAGGCATTCCTAAGTGTTCAGCAATTTCTGGTCCAACTTGTGCAGTATCTCCATCAATCGCTTGTCTTCCAGCGAATATTATATCATAATCTAAGTTTTTAATAGCTGCAGCTAAAGCGTGAGATGTAGCTAATGTATCAGCTCCAGCGAAAGCTCTATCTGTAACTAGTATAGCTTCGTCTGCTCCCATTGCTAATGCTTCTTCTAAAGCTACTTTTGCTTGTGGAGGTCCCATTGTTATAACAGTTACATGTCCACCATAAGTATCTTTTAATTGTAAAGCTCCTTCTAAAGCGTTTTTGTCATCTGGGTTTATTATTGAAGGAACACCATCTCTTATAAGAGTTCCTGTTTTTGGATCTATTTTAACTTCATTTGTATCTGGTACTTGTTTTACACAAACAACTATTTTCATCTTTCACTACCTCCTATTTCAATATGCTTCCTGCGATAACCATTCTTTGAACTTGAGAAGTTCCTTCGTAGATTTCAGTTATCTTAGCATCTCTCATCATTCTTTCAACTGGATATTCTTTAGTGTATCCATATCCACCAAATAATTGAACAGCCTTAGTTGTAACATCCATAGCTACTTCTGAAGCATATAATTTAGCTCTAGCAGCATCTACTGAGTATGGCATACCCATATCTTTTTTGTATGCAGCTTTGTATACTAAAAGTCTAGCAGCTTCAATTTGAACATCCATATCAGCAACCATCCATTGAAGTCCTTGGAATGCTGCTATTGATCTTCCGAATTGTTTTCTTTCTTTCATGTAAGCAACAGCTTCATCTAAAGCTCCTTGAGCTAGTCCTAAAGCTTGAGCTGCTATACCAATTCTTCCTCCATCAAGAGTTTGCATTGCAACAGCAAATCCTTTTCCTTCTTTTCCAAGTAAGTTTTCTTTTGGAACTATGCAGTTTTCAAATACTAATTCAGTAGTAGATGATGCTCTTATTCCTAACTTCTCTTCAACTTTTCCTATTGAGAATCCAGGGAAATCCTTTTCAACTATGAAAGCAGATATTCCTCTAGTTCCTTTTGATTTATCAGTCATTGCAAATACTACGAAGATATCAGCAACTCCACCGTTAGTTATGAATATTTTTGAACCGTTTAATACGTAGTGATCTCCTTCAAGTACAGCTGTTGTTTGTTGTCCAGCAGCATCAGTACCTGCGTTTGGCTCAGTAAGACCAAATGCACCTAGTTTTTCACCTTTTGCAAGTGGTGTTAAATATTTTTCTTTTTGCTCTTGAGTACCAAATTGATATATTGGTGCTCCACATAAAGAAGTGTGTGCAGAAACTATAACTCCTGTAGTTCCGCAAACTTTAGAAAGTTCTTCTACAGTCATAGCATAAGATACGTTGTTTCCACCTGCTCCACCGAATTCAGTTGGGAATGGAATTCCTAACATGTTGTATCTAGCCATTTGCTCTACGTTTTCCATTGGGAATCTTTCTGTAACATCTATTTCAGCTGCTATAGGTTTTACTTCATTAATAGCAAACTCCCTTACCATTTGCTTTACAAGTTCTTGTTCCTTAGTTAATGAAAAATTCATTATAATACCTCCTACTTATACGATTATCTATTTCGATTATCTATTCTTAAAATTCTTGTCTCTCTTTTCAACAAAAGCTGTCATACCTTCTTTTTGGTCTTCAGTAGCAAAACACATTCCAAATGCTTCAGCTTCATATAATACTGCACTATCAATATCCATTTGCAAGCCTCTATTGATAGCCGCTTTACATTGGCTTATAGCTATAGGAGCATTCTTAGCTATTTTATTAGCCATAGCTTTTGCTTCATCTAAAAGTGTCTCTGGTTCTACTACCTTGTTTACTAATCCAATTCTTAAAGCTTCTTCAGCATTGATCATGTCACAAGTGTAAATTAATTCTTTTGCAATTCCTTCACCTACAAGTCTTGATAACCTTTGAGTTCCGCCAAACCCAGGAGTTATTCCAAGCCCTGCTTCTGGTTGTGCAAACTTAGCTTTAACTGATGCAATTCTAATATCGCAAGCCATTGCAAGTTCACATCCACCACCTAATGCAAAACCATTAACTGCAGCTATAACAGGTTTTTCAAGTTTTTCAATTTTTCTAAAAACCCCATTCCCAAGAATACCAAATTCTTTACCTTCAATAGCATTCATTTCTTTCATTTCTGAAATATCAGCTCCAGCAACGAAAGCTTTACCTTCTCCTGTAAGAATAACTGCATAAATTTCTTTATCCCCAGAAATTTCTTGGATAACACAATCAATTTCTTTTAAAGTTTCTGTGTTTAAAGCATTTAATGCTTTAGGTCTGTTTAGTTTAACTAAAGCCACATTTCCTTCTTTTTCCAAGACTATGTTCTTATAATCCATTTCTAAAATCCCCCATGCAATTTTTCAGGTGTTAGCCGCCATAAATCGTTATTATTTTAACAAAAAAGTGATTAAGGTTCTAATACCTTAATCACTATTATAGACTGTTTATAATTCTTTTTCAACCTAATTTATATTTTATTTATGTTTTTTAATGAATCTTTTTACTTAATTCATATAATTAAATTCAAAAAATTCCTGACAATACAAATTTTAAGAAATTCGTATTGTCTTTTTTTAGTATTATAGGAATTCTTCTTCTTTTTCACGCTCATTTAATAAGTAACTTAAAGTCATTAAACTTTCATTAAGATGTACATTCTCTACAATAACATCCTCGTTAACCTTTAGATCTATAGGTGCAAAATTCCATATTCCCTTTACGCCATTCTTTATTACCACATCTGCTACCCCTTGGGCTCTATTTTTAGGAACACAAATTATGGCTATGTTAATCTTTTCTCTCTGTAAGAAACTATCTAATTCGTCCATATCTTTAATTTCGATATCTCTTATTTTAAGTCCAATAAGTTTTACATTTACATCAAAAATACCTTTAAGATTAAATGCCATCTTATCAAAGGTTGTATAGTTGGCAATTGCTTGACCTATATTTCCAGCTCCAATTATTACAGTGTTATACTCTTTGTTAAGGCCTAATATAACAGAGATTTGATATAATAATTCCTTAACATTATATCCATAGCCTTGTTGACCAAAATCTCCAAAACAATTTAAATCCTGTCTTATTTGTGAAGCTGTAAACCCAATTCTTTCGCTTAGTTCTTTAGAGGATATTCTATCAACTTCATTTTTATCTAATTCGCGCAAATATCTGTAGTACTTAGGTAGCCTTTTTATTACAGCCATAGAAATGCTTCTTTTCTTCTCCACCTCTTATCAACTCCTTATATATATTCTTTATATATTCTTTATTTATTCTTACTGCCTTTTATTTTCATGTTTTTCATACTATAATTCTCTATTAAATATTATTTAATATAACTATTCTACTCTCATATTAAAGGGAGGTTTTATTCATATAGATATTATACTATATGATTACGGATTTGTTATACATTTTTTATCAAATAAATAAACTATAATGCTATATTGTACATTTAAAATACTTTATTGTATATATAAATTATAAATTTTTTTAACTTTTTATCATAAATAATCTATAAAATTTAATAAACTTAATTTTTATACCAATTTTACTTTTCATTGTATTATATATAACAATGTTTCCTATTACTCACAATACCCATTCCTCCGCTGTACTATACAAATTATTTTAAATTTCTAACTTTCATGTTAAAATGCTAGTAGGACGGTGAAAAAAATGATAGTTTTAAGTTGTAAAAATATAAGTAAATACTTCGGAATAGATATGATTTTAAAAGATATTACCTTCAACGTAAATGAAGGTGAAAAAATAGGATTAATAGGTGCTAATGGTGCAGGTAAATCAACCCTATTTAAAATTTTAACCAATCAAATGGAATATGATAGTGGTGAGCTATATATAGATAAATCAAAGGAACTTGGATATCTTTCTCAAAACCTTTCTCTAGATTCAGATAATACCATATATACTGAACTTCTTTCTGTGTTTAAGTCACTGATAGATATGGAGGAAAGATTACACAATTTAGAAGAAAAGATGAAGGAACCTTATGATGCTGCTAAAGAAGATTATCACAATAAGATTATAGGTGATTATACTACTTTAACAGATGTTTACGAAAATCGTGGTGGATACACTTATAAAGGTGAAATTAGTCGTGTACTTAAAGGACTGGGCTTCACAGAAGTTGATTTTGATAAATCCATATCTATATTAAGCGGTGGTCAAAAGACTAGAGTTGCTTTATGTAAGCTCCTTCTTAGAAAACCTGAAATCTTGCTTCTAGACGAACCTACAAACCATCTTGACCTTGATGCAATAGAATGGTTAGAGAACTACCTAAAAGAGGTTAAAGGCACAATTATAGTAATTTCCCATGATAGATTCTTCCTAGATGCTATCACTAATAAAACTATAGAACTTATAGGTGGAACTGCGCAGTGCTATAACGGAAATTATACAGCCTTTATCGACCTTAAAGAGAAAAATAAAGAAGTAATGCAGAAGGCTTACGACCTTCAACAAGCAGAGATTAAAAGACAAGAAGAAATCATAACTAAGTATAAGTCCTTTAATCGTGAGAAAAGTATAAGAGCTGCTGAAAGTCGTCAAAAAGCCTTAGATAAGATAGAAAGAATAGAAGCACCTATCAAAGATGCTAAGGCTTCAAAAATAAAGTTTGAAACACAAATAAAAAGTGGTAATGATATTCTTTATGTAGAAAATTTAAGTAAAAGTTTTGGTGAAAAACTTCTATTTCAAGGTTTAAATATGGATATTAAACGTGAAGAAAAAATTGCTCTTATAGGTGAAAATGGTCGTGGTAAAACTACTTTATTTAGAATAATCATGGATAAAATACCTTCAGATAATGGGGTTAAGGTGTTAGGTAAAAACGTATTTGTTGGATATTACGATCAGGAGCAATCTAATTTAAACATTAATAAAACTATTTTAGATGAGGTTTGGGATGATTTCCCTCATATGACTACTACAGAGATACGTTCGGCTCTTGCAGCCTTCTTATTTACAGGGGATGACGTATTTAAGTCCATATCTACCCTTAGTGGTGGAGAGAAATGTAGAATTAATTTACTAAAACTAATGCTTTCTAAAGCTAATTTTCTTCTTCTAGATGAACCTACAAACCACTTAGATATTGTCTCTCGTGAGGCCTTAGAAGATGCAATCTTAAACTATGATGGCACAATAATTCTCATATCCCACGATAGATACTTCTTAAATAAAATTATAAATAAAATCTTTGAGCTTAATGAGGGTGGAGTGAAAGAATACTTAGGCAACTATTCCTATTACATAGAGAAAAAGAAAAACCCTTTAAGGTTTGAGGATATAGAGGAAGGTTCAGGCATTACTAAGACTCAGTTAAAGCTAGATAAAAAGAAAAAACGTGAAGCTGAAAAAGCTGAAAAAGAAAAAGCTAATACTCTTAAAAATATTGAAAACAAAATAGCAGCTACTGAAGAATCTCTTGAGGAGCTTCAAGGCCAGCTATGCCTTGAGGAAGTATATTCCAGCCCTGAAAAAAGCATAGAAATAAATAAAGAAATACAAAAAACTGAAGAAGAACTTCAAAACCTATATGATCAATGGGAAGAACTAGCTTAGGAACTTCTTCAAAATAAATCAATTAAAATAAAAGCTGAGGATGCACTTATATTATTAAAGTACATCCTCAGCATTTTATATAAGATTAATGATTTATTTTGCAAAAGCTCATTATTTATTTTAATCTATCTTTGCACATGTTGTAAAAATACTTATGCATAGATAAATCCTCTGTTAACTCCGGATGAAATGATGTTGCTAACATATTGTTTTCTCTACATGCTATGATTTTTTCATCTAGTTTACATAGCACCTTTACCCCTTCATGCGCTTTTTCAACGTAAGGAGCTCTTATAAATACTAGAGGTATTTTTTCTCCACTGACACCTTCCACTATTTCATCCGTTACAAAGCTGTCTAATTGAGAGCCATAGGCATTTCTTCTTACCTCTATACCCATAACACCTAAATGGTTGTAATCACTTCCTAGGATGGATTTAGCGAGAATTATCATACCTGCACAGGTTCCCCATACTGGCATCCCACTTTCAATTTTGTTTTTTAGTGGAGATAGCATGTTAAAATCCCTTAATAGTTTTCCTATGGTAGTACTTTCTCCTCCTGGAATTATAAGGCCATCTATATCCTCTAGATCCTTCACATTCTTCACTCTTAAGGCTGTGGCTCCACTTATACTATTAATCTTATCTACATGTTCTTTTACAGCTCCTTGTAAATCTAGTACACCTATAGTTATCATTGTACTACCATCCTCTTGATGCATATAATTTGCCATCTGGTAGATCCTTAGTATTTATACTGTACATAGGTTCTCCTAAATCCTCAGAAACTTGTGATAAGATTTCAGGATTATTATAGTTTGCTACAGCATGAACTATAGCCTTAGCTCTTTTTTCTGGATTCGCTGATTTAAATATACCAGAACCAACGAAAACTCCATCACTTCCAAGTTGCATCATTAAAGCTGCATCAGCTGGGGTAGCTACTCCACCAGCAGCAAAGTTAACTACTGGTAGTCTTCCATGGTTGTGAACATAAACTATTAAGTCATATGGTGCACCCATTTCTTTAGCTATAGTCATAAGCTCTTCCTTCGGTGTGTTTTGTACTTTCCTTATTTCACTCATCATAGTTCTCATATGTCTTACAGCTTCTACAACATCTCCAGTACCAGCTTCTCCTTTAGTTCTTATCATGGAAGCACCCTCACCTATTCTTCTTAGTGCTTCTCCTAGGTTTCTAGCTCCACATACGAAAGGCACATTAAATCCTTTTTTATCTATGTGAAATAAGTCATCCGCTGGAGTTAATACTTCACTTTCATCTATATAATCAATCTTAATAGCTTCTAATATTTGTGCCTCTACAAAATGACCTATTCTCACCTTTGCCATTACTGGAATAGATACAGCCTCTTGAATTTCTTTTATCATCTTAGGATCTGACATTCTAGCAACGCCACCTTGCTTTCTAATATCAGAAGGCACACGTTCCAAAGCCATTACAGCAACTGCTCCTGCTTTCTCTGCAATTATAGCTTCCTCAGCATTAACTACATCCATTATTACGCCACCCTTTAGCATTTCTGCTAGGTTTTTGTTTAACTCTGTTCTTGTATTCATTTATATTCCCCCTACAGCATAGCACAAAATTGTATGTATATTTTGTATCTATTCATTTAATCTCTACAATACAATTATTCCATAAACGTCATATTAAATCAATACAATTTCATAAATTTAGTTATTTTATGTTATTTGTATGGGTACAATATAAAAAAGTAGAATGAATTTCTTCATTCTACTTATATACCCTATAATTTTATTTCACGTAACCCTTTTAGTTTTTATCCCTATAAACTAAATATATATATAAACATTAAACTAGACTTTTAAACATTAAACTTTTTAAATTAAACTAACTTTCTTTCAACTATTTCAGTTACTGCAAAGCTAGCAACGTCATCTGCATATTTTCCTGGTCCGAATCCTGCATCGTATCCTAATTCTTTAGCAAGTTCGTGAGTTATTCTTGGACCACCACAGATTAATACAACTTTATCTCTTAAACCTTCTGCCTCTAATAACTCTACAAGGTTAGTAAGGTTTTGGATGTGTACATCCTTTTGTGTAACTGTTTGAGATACTAGAAGAACGTCAGCTTTTAGCTCGATAGCTTTCTTAACGAACTCTTCGTTTTCTACTTGGCTTCCTAGGTTGTAAGCTTCGATACCTTTGTATCTTTCAAGACCATAGTGACCAGCGAAACCTTTCATGTTCATGATAGCATCGATTCCAACTGTGTGAGCGTCTGTTCCTGTTGAAGCTCCTATGATAACTACATCTCTTCCGATGTGCTCTTCAATGTATTCTCCAACTTCTGACATAGACATAGTATCTACTTCTACAGTTTGAACATGAATTTCTTCATAGTTAACAGTATGAGTTAATGAACCATATACTACATAGAATGTGAACTCTTTATCTAGTGCTCCGTGATGAGCAACGTTTGGATCTTTAAGTCCCATTGATTTTGCAAGTTGAATAGCAGCTTCTATTCCTCTTTCATCATCTTTAACTGGTAAAGTAAGACTCACTTGAACCTTTCCATCGTTCATAGTATCTCCGTAAGGTTTAAGTTTAGTTAGATCTAAATTAGTATCGTAATCTCTAACTTCTGTTGAATATAATCCACCACTCATTATCTGTCTCCTCCTAACATTAAATCTATAAATGGGTTGAAGTAATTAGCTTCCTTCTCAACAACTCCATCTAATCCTTTTCCTCCGTTTAGAGGTCTCTTAATACCTGCAAATTTACCTTGCTCTAAAGTACTGAATAAACCTTCTTTTTCTATTACAGATAATAGATCAGCAGCTTTTCCTAGAACTTCATCAACTCTTGTTTCCATTATTCCACCTTTTTTGAAAGTGATTTCTGAACCAAGGTCTTTCATTGTATGGAATATATATTGTGCATTATCAATAGATAGTGCTCTATCACTCATAAATGGAGTGTGTATAGCTTCTGTTAGCATTCCTAATAAGTGTAATTTTTGACCAGTCATTATTGTAACCATGTTAAATAATGCATCTTGTACTTGACCCTTGAATATATCTCCAGTCATGAACTTAGTTGGAGGCATGTATTTAAGTGGTGCTTTAGGGAATATTTCTCTAGCCATTTGTGCTTGAGCAAGCTCATATAGGAATCCATTTTCAACATTTGGATTTATTTCAAATGCGTGTCCTAGACCCATTTGCTCTTCTGGAAGTCCTGCAACTAAAGCAAATTGCTCATTGATGAATTGAGAAGCAAGTACTGTGTGAGCTTCTTCAACAGCATCAGCAGTTGTTAAGTAGTTATCTTCACCAGTGTTGATTATAACTCCTGCAAAACCATTGATTACTCTTGAGAAATATTGGTCAACTATAGTTCTTTGCATGTTGATATCTCTGAAAAGAATTCCGTATAATGCATCGTTAAGCATTACGTCAAGTCTTTCCATAGCTCCCATAGCAGCTATTTCTGGCATACATAATCCTGAACAGTAGTTACATAATCTGATGTATCTTCCTAATTCTTCTCCAACTTCATCTAAAGCTGATCTCATAAGTCTGAAGTTTTCTTGAGTTGCAAAAGTTCCTCCGAATCCTTCAGTTGTTACTCCGTATGGAACGTAGTCAAGTAAGCTTTGTCCTGTTGTTCTAATAACAGCTATAACGTCTGCACCTTGTTTTGCAGCAGCTTTAGCTTGAATTATATCTTCATAGATATTTCCTGTAGCAACGATAACATAAAGGTATGGACCTGTTTTATCGCCGAATTTTTCAAGGTAAGCTTCTCTCTGGCCTCTGTTAGCTTTGATTGTAGCTACCATGTTTTTAGCAACTTTTTCAACTGCCATTTTTATTTCAAACATATCTTTCATAGGTAGTTTAGTTAAATCTAATTCATTTTTAGCTACTTTTTCTGCTATTTCTTGTGGAGTTAATCCAGTGTTAACCATAGCATTACCTACTAATACAGCAACTCCAACAGATAATCCGTTTCCAGCTTTAATGTTTTCTACAACTACGTTTGGTAGTGGTACTCCAAATTCATCTACGCCATCTATACCTAATAATCTACATACAGTTCTTTCTACAGCTACTGTAGTATGTCTGTCTATGAACTTTTGAGTGTCTTGAGCTATATTCTTTGATGATTCTCTAGCTTTAGCAACTAGATTTAAATCTAAATTTAATTTACTTTCCATTGTACTCCTCCTCATAATATGTTTTCGCTATATTCACTATGTCTTTTTCTAATCCTAATAGCATCGCTATATTTAGCGCATCCTTAGGTACTTGATTTGTCTTAGATACTCTTTCAAGTTTATATTCCATATGCTCTTGGATAATTTCAACTGAATGAGTCTTATTAAGATCAATCTTATATTTTAGTTTCTCAAAGTCTATATTTTTTAGTCCTACAACTTGATAATGAACCATAGGTTCTTCTACCACACCATCATAATGGGTAGATATTATGCTAGCAGTATTAAATTTTTGTAGATAATTTGCAAGAGATTTTACAAGGTAATATCCTTCTTTAGGGTTTGTTCCCCTAGCGAACTCATCAAGAGCTACAAATCCATCTCCACGTTTTACACACTCTACCACTTCTTTTAATTTAATTATCTCAGCTCCAAAAGTGCTCAATCCCTTAGATATAGATTGCATATCGTCTGAAACAAAATGAATAAAATCTAATACTGGATAAGTTGCTTTTTTTGCAAATACAAAGAAGCCCAATTGTCCAAGAAATAGGTTTAAAACAATAGTCTTTAATGCTACACTCTTTCCCCCCATATTAGCTCCAGTTATCACCGTAGTTCCTCCATGAAGCTGTATATTAACAGGAGAGAATGCTTTTCCTTTTTTCTTAAGGATCGCTTCAATTTCAGGATTTATTCCATCCTCTATATCAATATTCATCTCTTTAACTATGTTAGGTTTAACACAATTGTATTTAATAGCAATGCTTGCCTTTGCCATTAATAAATCTAAAATACCTACCACTTTTAAATTTTCTGATATATATCTACTAAAGGAGGACAATTTAGAAGTAAGTTCTTTTCTAATATGTAACTCTTCTTCTTCCTCTTGAATAACAATATCTAATCGCTCTTGTTTTAACTTTTCAATAAGACCTTCATCATTGCAAGAAAAAATTGCTTTTTCCTTTTCACCTTTTAGTTTTCTTATCTGAGAAAGTTTTTCACTATATTCTTCATAAATATAGAATGTAGATAAACGTTTTTTGCTTGGGTCTAATATATCTATTACTTCTTCTAGGGAATGAAGCTTAATTTTACCTACAGATAAATTAATATTATCTAAGACTAATTTAAGCTCTTCCAAAAGCATAGATACATATTTAACCTCATAAAGTTCAACTTCATCTAATATTTCTACCTTCTCTGCTCTTCTTAATGTATTTCTTATATCTTTAATCTTGTGTAGAAGTCTTACTATATCGTTAAACTCATCATGATATTCATTCATATGACCTATCATCAGCTCAACGTTAGTAAGCTCTTCTACCAATTTATCATACTCATTAATTCTAAAAGGCTTTATCAGCTTCTTTTCCTCAGTACCATAAGGAGTTATTATACCAAGCTCATCCATGATAAAGGAAAACCCTATTTGAGCCCTTTGTTCATTATCTAAAAACTTCATATTATTTCCCCCCTAATACATCAAATACTGGAACATTGACAGCTTCTCTAAGACCTTTTAAGAATTCATCCTTTGGAAATTCATATCCATAAGGTGATTTTGGATTTGAAGTTATGCAAACCACAGTTATCTTATTTAGGACCTTTATGACTCCACCTTGCCTATGGAATCTATAAAGGCTTTCACTACTAATAAATAGCTTAGTACCATCTTCCACAAGAAAAGTTATATCTTTATATAGGTTAGTAGAAGTCATGATATTTTTAATAAGTTTGTCAGAAACTGCACCTTTAATAACCACATGGGATACTTGTTCACTCAAAGCTTCTACAATTTCTTTTGAAGCCTCTAGGGCAGTTAAAACCTCTAGTACTTTATAGGTACCATCCTTATAAATGATGCCTACGATTCCTGAATCACATATTTTTGTTGCGACATTTAAAATAGACCTATCTTGCTCATGGGGTAAACTTAATAGATCCATAGTATGTTTTGTCTCACTTATGACGGTCTTCATACTTCTTGATAGAGCGGCTCCTGTAGATAACACTGTAGCTTCTGTTATGGCGGGTGAAGCAAAGGTCTTTCTACTTAAAGCTCCATCTACTATTACAAGATCACACTGAAGACTTAATAATTGATCTTTTATATTGGTCATATATGAATTCACGGAAGGTCCTCCTAAATCCACATAACCATCACTTAAGGCTTTACAAATAACAACTTCTCCCATAGGAGTATTTATTCCTGTAGTTCTTACAATCTCTCTTGTGAAATCACTATTTAAAAGACATTGTTTGGCTGTAGCAATCACAGTCCCCTTTTCAATATATATCTTAGGTTTCTCTGTAGCCGTAACCCTGTCTAACTCTTCACCATCTCTCCCTATAGAAGTTAGGCCAAGGGACACAGAGCCCCTAGCCTCCTTCAATATATGGTTTAAAGTCGTAGTTTTTCCCACATTTTTATTCATACCTATAATAGATACACTTTTATATGGTTTCAATAACTTTAAAATTTCATTCATTAAGATCACTTCTAACTATATTCTAGTGAGCGTGTCTTTCGTTTCTTTCTAATCCTGTTGGTTCTAAAGCAAGTTTTTCACCGTTTAATAATCCAGCAACTCCAACTTTATGAACTGATTTCTTACCTGTACAAACATCACAAGTACATCCTGGAGTGTAGTTTGTTGGCTCAGAGTAAGTAGTTATAACTCCTTCAAAGTTTCTAAGTATTACTTTATCATGGCTTTGAGAAATTACATAGTTTGGCATAACTGGAGTTTTTCCACCGCCGCCTGGAGCGTCAACAACGAATGTTGGTACGCAGTATCCAGAAGTATGTCCTCTTAATCCTTCAATGATTTCGATACCTTTAGAAACTGGAGTTCTGAAGTGCTCTAGTCCTAATGATAAGTCACATTGATAGATGTAGTAAGGTCTAACTCTGATTTTAACTAAATCGTTAACTAATTGTTTCATTGTGTGAACACAGTCATTTACTCCTCTTAGAAGTACTGATTGGTTTCCTAGTGGTATACCAGCATTAGCCATTCTCTCACATGCAGCTTTAGACTCTTCTGTGATTTCGTTTGGATGGTTAAAGTGAGTATTTAACCAGATTGGGTGGTATTTCTTTAACATATTTACAAGTCCATCAGTAATTCTTTGTGGCATAACTACTGGTGTTCTTGAACCAATTCTGATTATTTCTACGTGTGGTATTGCTCTTAATTTGCTGATGATGTACTCAAGTACTGAATCGTCAACTAGTAAAGCATCTCCACCTGATAATAGAACGTCTCTGATTACTGGTGTTTTGCTGATATAATCTATAGCTTTATCTATTCTTTCCATTGGCATGCAGTCATCGCTTTGTCCTGCAAATCTTCTTCTTGTGCAGTGTCTGCAGTACATAGAGCATTGGTCAGTTATAAGAAGTAATACTCTATCTGGATATCTATGAGTTAATCCAGGTACTGGAGAATCTGTATCTTCGTGTAGTGGGTCTTCTAAATCTGCAGCAGATTTATGAGCTTCTAATCCTGTTGGGATAGCTTGTAATCTTACTGGGTCATTAGGATTGCTTGGATCGATTAATGATAAGTAGTAAGGAGTTATAGCCATTCTTAAAGTTTCAAGACATTTTTTAGCTCCTTCTTCTTCTTCAGCAGTTAACGGAATATACTTCTTTAATTCATCTAAAGTTTCTATTCTGTTTTTTGTTTGCCATTTCCAGTCAAACCATTGTTCATCTGTAACGTTTGGAAATAATTCTTTTCTACGAGTTGTATTCATTAATTGTTACCCCCTATAATTTCACATTTATATATATTAATTTTATTAATTAATCAATTATAATCTACGGATTAAACGTATAATTCTTGGAATATAGCTCTTAGAGTTTCGTTTTCTCTTAACTCTTGTAATGTTATTTCAGCATGTCCTTTAGTATATCCGTTTCCTACTATCATAGTTACGTCTTTACCTACACCCTCAGCTCCTAAAGCAGCTTTAGTGAATGCTGTAGCCATTGAGAAGAAGTAAACTATACCGTCATCTTTAACTGGTAATATAGTTGACATTTCTGTGTTTTGAACGTTAACTATGTTTATAGATACATCAACTTCTTCGCCGTTGTTGTTAGCTAAAGCTAAGTTCATTACGTCGATAGCTTTAGTAGCATCTCCGATAACTATTTTCATGTTTAAGTTTAATCTTCTTAATCTTGCAGCTTCTTCTTCGTTTCTAACTAAACCAATAACGTTTCCTGTTGGTCCAACTCTTTTAACTGCTTCGTAGCAACATAACATTCCTGATTTTCCTGCTGCTCCTAATAAAAGAACTGATTGTCCTGGTCTAACTAATTTAGCAACTTGAGCTGGAGCTCCTGCTACGTCTAGTGCAGCTAGTGCTAAAGTTTCTTCCATGTCTTCTGGAAGTTTAGCATATAATCCGCTTTCGAATAATATTGCTTGACCTTTAATTTCTACTCTATCGATGTCTGGTTTAATATCGATGATTTCATCTATTTTAAGTGGAGTTAATGAAAGAGATACTAATGTAGAGATTTTGTCTCCAACTTTAAGATCAGTTTTTCCTTCTAATGCAGCTCCTATTTTAGCGATTCTTCCGATAAGCATTCCGCCTGAACCAGTTACAGGGTTTTGCATTTTTCCTCTTTCTCCAACGATTTCAAGGATTTTTGCTTTTATTTTTTCTACATCGTGTCCAGCTTCTTCTTCTATTTGTGTAAAGCTTGCTGAGTCAACGTTTAAAGCTTGAACGTCGATAAGTATTTCATTATCATATATTTCCATTGTATTGTCTATTTTTAAAGCTGGTTGTGGTAATACTCCTGCTGGTGTTATTACTCTGTGAGTTCCATATTTACATCCTTTTTTCATTAAAAACACTCCTTTTTACTTTAGTCTCAATAAATTTTTTTCTACTTAATTATTGTTTATTATATTTTTAATCTTATACGTTAAAAATAACTTCTTATATTATGCTTCAAATTATAAAGCTTTAAGTCCTAATATTTCTCTTGCTTCTGCTGGAGTTGCAATTTCTCTTCCTAATTCTTTAGCTATTCTTACAGCTTTTTCAACTAGGTCAGCATTGCTTTCTGCCATAACACCTTTTGATAGGTATACGTTATCTTCAAATCCAACTCTTACATGTCCACCTTCTATCATAGACATTGCAGCTAATGGGAATTCATTTCTGCCTATTCCTGATACTGTGTAAGTGCTTCCTGCTGGAATACTTTCTTTCATGAATACAAAGTCTCTCATTCCAGCACTTATTCCACCATTAACTCCCATAACGAAGTTGAAGTGCATTGGTGCTTTTATGAATCCTTTTTTATGAAGTCTGATGGCCATGTCAATCATACCTTTATCGAATACTTCGATCTCAGGCTTAACGTTTAACTGAATCATCTTCTCCCCGAATTCTTTGATTGTGTTCTCTGTATTAACAAATATTTCGTCTCCACCAAAGTTACAAGTTCCACAGTCTAATGTTGCCATTTCTGGACTTAAATCAACTGGTTGAAGTCTTTCTTCATTGCTCATTCCTACAGCACCACCAGTAGATGGTTGAATGATAACATCTGGACATCTTCTTCTTATTTCAGCCATACAAGCTTCAAATCTATCTTTGTCTTGAGTTGGAGTACCATCATCTTTTCTAACATGAAGGTGGATTATACTAGCTCCAGCTTTATAACATTTTTCTGCCTCTTGACCAATTTCTTCTACTGTGTAAGGAACATTTGGATTTTGTTCTTTAGTAACCTCTGCACCACAAATCGCTGCAGCAATTATTAACTTTTCCATTTAAAATCCTCCTATATAGTTAATATTTTAACAATGTTTCTGCAAGAATTCTTGCACTTACTTATTTTCTCTTCTTATCTTTTGGTACTACACATACTCCTGTAGCTTTACAAACAACTATTGGCTCTTCTAAAACGTCACAAGCTGAATCGTTAATGTCAGGTCTTGGAACTATTACTTTTCTAGCTTCAAAAGTCATTTTTCTTGATGTGTTTCCAACGTGTACGATTTCACCTACAGCTTCAATGTAATCTCCAGCATATACAGGTGCCATGAATTCTACATTTTCATAAGCTTTGAATAGACCTTCGTCTCCATCGTTTTGTATTAATAATTCTGTAGCTACGTCTCCAAATAATTGTAGCATTCTTGCTCCATCAACAAGATTTCCACCGTAGTGTGCATCGTGAGAGCTCATTCTTAATCTGATTACTGATTTCATTTTCTTTTCCCCCTATAAAATAATCGTTTACTTTTTATTTATGTATAACTTTTTAGTATAAACAGATTTCTTAGATTCTTTGAAACTTAGAAATCGTTATCCAGGGACGTAGCAGCTCTTTTACTCTCACTTTGAAAAAGTCCAGAGTATTAGAGATGATAGTCATCGGATAAAAAATATAGTAAATAAAAAATGGCGTTGAAAATATTCAACACCATTAGATAACTAAGTTAGTTAGAACTATCAATGCAATGAATATTTTTCATTCCATAAATAGCTCTCCATATAACATGGCAGTGATAAAACCTTGTGTCTTATCCCCAAGTAATACACAATACCTATGTACCCTTTCGGCCTATAAACAATTCACTGTAACATCAGAGGGTATTCTCCTTAGCATTTATCAGTTACCAATTTATAAGCACCTCTACTTATGATTCAATATTAAATTTTTAAACAATTCAATATATTATTTATCATGTACCCATTATAAATCTAATATTTTAGAAATGCAATGGTTTTTTTAAAAAAATTTTTAAATTAATATAAGTTTTTTGTAGATTTTGAATTTTACTTAACATTTCCCCATTTTTCTTATACTTTTTTCAGTATACTCATAGTAATTTGTCCACCTAATCGTTTCCATAAGTCGTCTATACTAGGAAATGAAGATACAAGATTACAAATTGATTCCTTGTAATCTTCATCACTCCATCTATAACCATAGTTTATACAATTAATTATATATCTTCTAAAAAAACTTTTTAAACTATTTCTGAAACAAGCAATTTTATATTCGTTATATTTATTACCTAGTATTAAGTATAATTTTCTTTGATGACTTAAATTTATAATTAAACTTAATGTTTTTTCATCATAATAATTAAAGTGAAAAGGATAGTACTTTTCTTTTATATCATCTTTCATTCTTATAATCAAGTGCCCTGAAATTACTTTATTACTTTTTACATAGGCACTTTTGAAATTAAACTCCATAGAATTAGGCAAATATATAAAATCTTTAAAATCATCTTTAATTATTATACAAGTCAACTTTTTATTATGAACCTTTTGTTCTGTTAAAGCAGATACCCCCAAGGGTAGGTCTTTAAGCATATCTTCTACAGGTCTCACTTTAATTTCACCCACTTTTGAGCTATTCAATACTTAAAACCTTAAATTTCTCCTCATAATTTACTGCCTCTAATACCTTATTAACTATGTTGTCGCTAACTACTCCAACTCCACCTAAAACCAATACTTGATCGGATTTTATTCCTTTTATTGCTGCTAAAACTTTAGGATAATAAGTTCCTGATTCCTCCATTAGAATTATTGGAGAAGAAGTTAAGGCAGCTATCGGTGCTCCTACTAATCCATCTGGAAAATTCATTCCTGATGCTAAATAAATTTTGCTTAAATTAATATTTCCTTTAAAATAATTAAAAACTGCTGTATTCGTCTCATATCTATCAATTCCACTAATCCTTTTAGGACTTTTATAATTAGCCATATTAGAGTTTGATATCACACCATCCCCACCTATAACATAAGTTTTAGGTATGCTATTGTTTTGAATGAACTTTTTATTATAACTGTTATACTCATTCACATCTGTTAGCAATATAGGCATTCCTAGTTTTGCCGCCACCGGAGCTATGGATAGTGAATCAGCAAAACTTTTTCCAGAAGCTAAAACAACCCCATTAGTTGTTCCAACCTGCTCAGCTACTTTTACCGCTGTTTCATATCTATTTATTCCACCTAATCTTTTAACATCAATGCCCATTCCCTTTAACTGGGATTGTACACTTTTATATACAACTCCATCTCCACCAACTATATAAGCCTTAGAAGGCTTCAATCTATTTATCTCATTGGACACTACCGTAGATAATCCATTCTTTTCTGTTAGCAATATAGGAGCATTATACTTCTTTGCTAAAGGTGCCGCACTTAGTGCATCAGGATAATCCGCTCCACACACTAGTACTATAGTTTTACTTCCACTAGGCCACCCCTGTTTAGATGTTTCTACTGCAGTTTCATATCTAGTGCTCCCACCTAGTCTTATTTTTGCTGCATCTGCTTCTACTCTATTATTAATACTAAAGGCTATTGCCCCCATTATACTTAAAGCTACAATTGAACTGATAACTCTTCCTTTCTTCTTCATATAACCCTCCCCATTAATTAATTTAGTATTTATCTTCATACTATCTATTTTATATTATGTGCTTCAAATATAAAATAGATTTTTACAATTTTCCATAAAATCTTATAAAAAAAATCATGCTAAAACTTAATTTTAACACAATTTTCCGTGAATTTATATATATTACGCTGATAACTTCTCTCTTATCTCAATATTCTTTTTATTACATTTTCTATATATGAACCAATAAACTAATCCAATACAAACTGCACCACCAATAATATTTCCTATGGTTACAGGAATTAGATTATTAAAAATTCCAACTATAGTTAAATTATCTAATTTTTCAACAGCTACATGGGATGCTTCAACAAAAGCTGAATTTGTTTTTGCAAGCAATCCTATAGAAAAGTAATACATATTAGCTACGCAGTGTTCAAAACCTGCTATAACAAAAGCAAATATCGGAAAGAAACCCATGAATATTTTTCCTGTTACATCTTTAGCTGCATAGGAACCCCATACACATACACATACTATAACATTACATAATATTCCACTTGCAATTGCAGGTACAAAACCCATACTGGCCTTAGCTGCTGCTACCTTAATAGCATAGCCTCCAACATTTCCTGTTGCTAAAAGACCTGATTCAAAAACTAGTATTGCTACAAAAGCAGCTCCAATAAAGTTTCCTATCCAAACAAGTGCCCAATTTTTAAACATTTGCCCTGTAGTTATCTTTTTCTCAGCCCAAGCTACACTTAATAATGAATTTCCTGTGAACAATTCTGCTCCACATATTAACACTAAAATTAATCCAACTGGAAATACTATACCTGCCACAAATTTCTGTAATCCGGGATCACTAATTCCATGTGATGCTACTGATGATGCATATGCCCCTAAAGCTATAAATGCACCTGCTAAAATACCTAAAAATAAAGTTTGTACACATTTATTATTAGCCTTTTTTACTCCAACCTGTTCTACATAATTAGTAATTTCATCAGGTGAAAGCATTTTTTTATCCATTAGAAGTTCCTCCAGTATTTCTACATTTAAATTTGTTTTTTTCACTTTCCACGTTAATTATATTGAAGCCTACACAAGGTGTCAACAGGTTTCCCCTTAATAAAACCCAGAAAAAATCCACCTCAAAAATTTATCTGTATATTTTAAATATTACAATAACTTTTATGAAATTTCATATGCTATTACAGGTATATTGATATACATGTTCACATTTTAGACATAAACAGAGTTCTCAGTTTCTTTGAAGCTTACTAACAGAATTCTTAGTATCAGTATCTTCGATACTTAGAATTCGTTGCCCTTTAAGGGAAATCGTTATCCAGGGACGTAGCAGCTCTTTACTCACACTTTAAAAAAGATGTGAGTATTAGAGTTGGTAGTCATCGGACAAAAAAATATTACCTGGTAAACCAGGTAATATTAAAAACTCCAATTTCATTCCATGATAAGTTTTCATTTATACTTTCGCTTTCAAAGGTATTTTTAAGCATGTTTTTAAGTTTCATAGAATTTTCATTGAGTTTTCTCTTCATTTCCTCATTTTCTTCTTCTATAAACTCTTCATCTTTTACTAAATAATTTCCCTCTTGGCTATATATAACTAGTTCATCACCCTCATATACCATGTCTCCATTTATTTCATAGGGCTTAACAGTCTTAAAAACATCCTTTATTTTACCATTTTCAATTTTTCCTCTATATAAATATTCACGTTGAGTTAATTTTTCCTTATCAAAACTAAAGGTAATAAATGCTATCTCATCCTTTTTAGGAGATACTTTTCCCTTTAATAAAACTTCTCCACTATCTTCTAAACTAATTATCTGTGCATCATTAAAGTATATATTAGTAACTCCATTACTAGCTTTACCATAAACTAGAGTATTCCCTTCATTAAGAACATCTATTAAGATTCCTTCACAGGAATTCAAAAGCTCTAAAGTATCTGCATCATAAATTAGATATTTTGTTGTGATAGGATCTATATATAAATGAACTACTAATTTATTATTCATCCATGATATATTGGATATTTGATTTTCACCTATATCATTTATTGGTAATACTTTATATTCTTCATCTTTCATACTATATATATTTATTTTATCTTTCTCATCTAAATATTTAAAGGCTATATTACTCCAGTCATTACTTAAAGCGGAAAGTTCTTTCAGCCTATGCAAATCTCCTACCCCTTCTAAATATTCCTCATGTTCATCAAAAATATATATATTGTTGTTTTTTTCTATTACAGCACTTGTATAATTGTTTATAATTGGATCTCTTTCTTCTTCAATATCGGATTTACATCCAACTAAAATAAAAAGGGTGCTAATTAGTGTTATTGCTACGACAAATATTTTTATTCTACTAATTCTTGTAAATTTTTTTCTATAATTCAACACTACCCCTCCTTATCTACACATGGAATACCCTAACTATTATACTACTTGCAAATACTCTATTCAATATTATCTACTAATGTATATACATTGTTTAATCATTGTTTTTATTTCATTAAAATTTACTACATATATTAAAAATATCATCCCCATAAAAATATACGAAGCAACCTTCAACTTAGAACTTATTTTTTTATATTTTTATTAATATATTTTATCTGTTTTATGAAAAAAACATAAAAATTTATTTTATTTACAACTAAATACAAACTAAAAAATAAAAAATCAGGTATATAGTCTTAACTTTTAACACTATATACCCAATTAAATTATTCAATTATTTAAATTTTGATTTATTTATTTAATGCTTTTTCAATAACAGATTTTATTAATTCATCCTTTGGTATATATGGAAGAGTTATATGATCTGTTCCTTGATTCTTCTCATTATATTCCATACTTGTTTCAATAGAATGTGGATTTCTTGCCCAAGCTCTTCTAGCAACTCCCCCCATAACATCCCATGCCATAGATGATTTTATAATATTATCAACTCTTTCGCTACCATCAAGAACTAATCCAAAGCCTCCATTGATTGACTTACTTGTTCCAACGCCTCCACCATTGTGAAGAGCAATTAAGCTCATTCCTCTTGCTGCATTTCCTGCAAAGCATTGGATTGCCATTTCAGCCATCATGTTACTTCCATCTTTTATATTAGAAGTTTCTCTAAATGGAGAATCTGTACCACTTACATCATGGTGATCTCTTCCAAGCATGATTGGTCCAACTTCACCATTTCTTACAAGTTCATTAAACTTAAGAGCAATATCCATACGACCTTGTGCATCTTGATATAATATTCTAGCTTCTGTACCAACAACTAATTGGTTCTTTTCAGCATCTCTAATCCAAATGTAGTTATCTCTATCTTGTCCTCTTCTATTTGGATCAATACATTCCATTGCAGCATGGTCTGTTTTTATTAAATCTTCATGTTTATGACTTAAGCATACCCATCTAAATGGTCCATAACCATAGTCAAACAGCATTGGTCCCATGATATCTTCAACATAAGAAGGATAAATGAATCCATCCTTTTCATCTACACCATTTTTAGCTATGTCTTTTCCACCAGCATCATAGATTGCCTTCATAAATGAGTTACCATAATCAAAGAAGTAAACTCCCTTAGCAACTAACTTTTTAATTATGTCGTAGTGTTTTAATAAGGTCATATCTACAAGCTCTTTGAATTTTTCTCTATCTTCTTTTAATAGTCTAGTTCTTTCTTCAAAAGAAATTCCTACTGGTGCATACCCACCATCATAGGCAGCATGGCAAGAAGTTTGGTCTGATAATAAATCTATATGAATATCATTTTCTAAGATGTATTCAAGTAAATCTACGATATTTCCATGATATGCTATAGAGATAGACTCTTCATTTTTAGCCTTTTCCTTAGCAACTCTTATAACTTCTTCTAAATCACTTGATGCCATGGAAACCCAACCTTGATCAAGTCTTGTTTTAATTCTTGAATAGTCAACCTCTGCTACAATTCCTACTCCATTAGCTATTTCTATAGCTTTAGGTTGAGCACCACTCATTCCACCAAGACCAGAAGTTACAAATATCTTACCTCTTAAATCTCCATCATCAGCCACTCCAAGCTTTAATCTTCCTGCATTTACTATAGTGTTGAAGGTACCATGAACTATACCTTGAGGTCCTATATACATCCAACCACCAGCTGTCATTTGTCCATAGTTAGCCACTCCTAGTTGAGTTGCTAAATGGAAGTCTTCTGGATTATCAAACATACCAACCATTAAACCATTAGTAGTTATTACCCTTGGAGCAGTTTTAGAACTTCTAAATAATCCTAATGGATGACCACTCTCTACTACTAAAGTTTGTTCATCAGTCATATTCTCTAGGTATTTTTTAATAAGTCTATATTGCATCCAGTTTTGGCACACTTGTCCTGTTTCACCATAAGTAACAAGTTCATAAGGATATAATGCCACATCAAAATCTAAGTTGTTATCTATCATTACTTGGAAGGCCTTACCTTCTGCGCAATTTCCTTTATATTCATCTATAGACTTACCACTTAATTTTCCTTCTGGTCTAAATCTATATCCATATATTCTTCCTCGTGTGAAAAGCTCTTCCATAAACTCTGGAGCTAATTTCTCGTGAAGATGTTCTGGAACATATCTTAAAGCATTTTTAAGAGCTAATTCAGTTTGTGCAGGTGTTAAACTATAACCTCTGTCAGGGGCTCTTCTAATTCCTTCTTGAAACTTAGGCATTTCTGGTAATTCGTCATCTAACTTTATTACCATCTTATTTTTAATATCAATGTTATTAATCATAATTTTCCTCCTATTTCTATAAAAATATTAAGCCTCTCCATTGAAAGGTTCATTTAATTCCTCAGTGCCCTTTAAAATAAATCTACCATTTTTAATTACTTCAATAACTTCCCCATCCTTTGTTATAGCATTTATAAACTCTAAGCTATCGTAAGGTATAGTTATATCTGTATGACATTGAGTATATGCACTTTCTATATCAGTTTTTCTAAGAATAGATTTTTCATTATCCTTAGCAATTATTTCTTTTCCATCAAAAGCATTATATACTCTTTCATCTTCACTATATGAATAACAAGTATCACCCACTGCAAAGTGTGGTCCCATCTTTTCTCCAATAAGGATAGGAAGTATAGGTACTATATTATGCTTCTGTGCTATAACATATGCTAAGGTGTTTGTACCTATTGCAAACTCACCAAGAGGTAAAGTTTTATTTGGGAACAACAGATTTTCCTCTACATACTTTTTATTTTTAGATTCTTCATCAAAATTAGAACAGTTATATTCAGCTATATATCCATCCTTAAATAAAAGTTCTAAGTTGATATATTTAAGGCCATCTAGGAAGATTTCCTCTAGATGTAGAAGTCCATTTGTACCTTTTAACATTGGAGATGTAAATACCTCTCCAACCGGTATATTTACAGTAGCAATACAGTTTTCAAAGTTTGTTTCCTTTTCTGGATTGTTGATTTCCTGCATTTTAACCTTTATATCTGTTTTATTTCCATTGCAGCCCTTAACATGGATAAACTCACCCTTATCTAAAGCCCCAATAATATCATTTTGGATTCTTTCCCACTTGTCTGAATCTAGAGTATTTATCTTCATAGTATCCGCAAAGATTTCCTCAAAATTCTCTCCTATCTCTGGACTAGGGAAAGCTATAATAGTAAAGGTTGTTTCCTTAGATGGCATGTACTTATCTTGAACAGTTCTAAGTCTTACCGCTGCATTTTGGTAAACCTTACTTTGCTCTTCACTTAACTTTAAAGCTGTATTCTTGCTTTCAGGTGCAAAAGGAACTTCTCCAAAGCTTTCAATAACCGCTATTCCAGAATACTTTCCTAAGCCTTCTTTAAATCTTTCAAAGGTAGCTGTAAATCTTTCTTCTCTAGTTTCTGCATAGTTTTTACTATAGAATAAAGCATTATCAAATCTATGATCATAAGTAAACTGTTTATTTGCTTCAGTAGATTCTACCATTGCAAGGACAGGGGTTAAGTTGTATTTACCAAACTCCTTTATAACCTCTTTAACAATAGCTTCTTCACCAACAAAGTATATTAGTCTAACTGTAGACTTAATAGTGTAATCCTTCTTTTCTCTTATAAAGCTATCCATATATCCTTTAACCATGGTATATGCAATCTTATTTACATCTTCATAAGTAGACAAAAATTTAGCTGTTTTTATTTCATTATCAGTTATATATTTTCCGTACTTAAATAAGTATCTTAAATCTTCTGCATTTGCTTCATCAACTATAGTTCTGTAATAACCCTTAGTATCTAAAGCTATATTATTAACCCTTTCCTCAGCTTCCATGTCTAAAATGCTAACTTCAAAATCTCTTATAAGCTCCATTAAACCATTAGCATTATCACCATGTTTAACTACATAGGCATAGGCATCTGTAAATAACTGTAGTAACTTTTCTATCTTCTCAGTCTTATGAGAAAATACTAAAGATATACATTCATTTAACCTATTATATAAATATGTAGCTATTTGGCCCATTTCTTTTCCTAGCTCTTTCACTGCATAGTCTGGGTTGCCGTAACTTGTTTTATAGTTGTCACCTATTAAGTCACTATAAATTTCATGATTTTCTTTTAAAAGTTCATCAAAGTCTTTCTTCTCAAAATACTCATCATTTAACTTTTCTTCTAAACTACATATTGAATATAGTTTTTCCCCCATTGTCTTAAAAAAAGTTAAATAATTTTTCCCCTGAGTATTTATTAAAGATACTTCTTTTACTCCATTAAGATTACAAATGTTCTTCATTTTATCCCCCACCCTTCTAAAAATATCCATAACAAAAACGTATCATATTCAGAAAATTAATACAATACTTTATGCGATTTTTGTTATCGGGGTAAAGTGCTAAAAGATTAAACTCTACCCCAAAAATGTTTCCTTAAATTAACTTTATATTTAATTACTATGTTTAGTACAGTTTTCGCAATCCCCAGAACAATTTAAACAATGAGTTTCTAATATACTCTTTAAAGAGCTGGAGCTACTACTATGAGATTTTGCTATACTGATATTCTTTCTTGCGGCCTCTTGCATAGCTGCATTAACCATCTTATGAGACACTGTGTTAGTAAACATTACTAATAAATCTGGACATCCTATTTGAGATTTAAAGCGACCTGGCATTTGTGTAAAGACCTTAGCCTTACAATTATATTTATCGCAAATCTTTTTATATTCACAAACCATCCTATCATGACCACCAATTATTACTATACTCATTTCCTTACCTCCTAAAATTTATATTATTTATATAAGCTCTTATGTATATGTAGCTATGCACTTCTAGGATTTTAAAATATTAACATGTTATAATAAGAAATTTTAAAATGCCTAAGTGTTTTAATTTTGCATATTTATGATGTTAACTATTTACATAGTTAAATAGTTATATAGCTAAATAGTTATATAGTTAGCTATGGCTTACCTACTGCTAAAATAAAATTAGGTAAGCGGCTAACTACCTTTAAAAAAGAAAGTTAGCCATTGCTTACTCAACTATAAAAAGATAAGTTAGCATCAACTAACTTATCTTTCAGTTTACTACTAAAGCTATGCTGTGTCAATATAACTTTCAGCATAAAATGTATCTTAAAATTTTTTTAATTACTTGATTTTATGCGTATCCATGCATCATCATATACCTTTTTCACATCACTCGGAAAATCCACATAGATTTCACATCTATCCATTATTTCTTTAGTCATATATGCATTAGGATTATTTCTAACTTCCTCTGGTTGCTCAAGTCTTGCTTCTTTATTAGGAGTTGTATACCCTATTTCATCAGCTATTCTTAATGCACTCTCCTTATCACTTACAAAGTTTATGAACTTTTCAGCGCCATCAACATTTTTAGCATTATAAGGTATGCATAAGCTATCAATCCAGAAGTTTGCCCCCTCCTTAGGTACTACATAAACTAAATTAGGGTATTCAGCTTGAAGATTTAATCCCTCTCCAGACCAAATCATGTTTATATCAGACTCCCCTGCCGGAATCATTACAGTTCCATTATCAACACCATATATTGGATTAACTAATTTCCTTTGATTTAATAGTAGCTCTTTAGCTTCTTTAATTTCTTTTGGATCAGTTGAATTTAAAGAATATCCAAGTTTCTTTAAAGCCACTCCTATGGTGTCTCTATAGGTATCAAACATAAAAATCTTATCTTTATACTTTTCATCCCATAATATATCGAAGCTATCTACTTCTTCTTTTACTACATCTTTATTATAAATAAGTCCTACTGTCCCAAACATATAAGGAACTGAATACTTATTACCTGGATCTATTTCTAGATTCAAATAGTCTTCATCCATTTGAGATATATTAGGTATATTATCTTTATTTAATTCTTGAACAAACTTATTTTTTATCATTCTAGGCATTAAAACATCAGATACTAATATAACATCATAGTTCACACCGCCCTGACTAATTTTTTGATACATAGTTTCCATATCATCAAAGGTTTCTACATTAACCTTTATACCATATTTCTTCTCAAATTCATTTACAGTTTCTTCATCTATATTTTCACCATAATTGAAAAAGCTTATTTTTTTAGAAGAATCTTTACTACAACCTGCAAAAACCACCAACATCATTAAAAAACATGTTGATAGACTCAATAATTTAAATAATTTTTTCATACTACACTTCCTTCCACATGATTTTATATATTATTTAAATCCTAAATATTCTTTCGGATTATAACATTATTTTAAATATATGTCTAATTGTATAGTATTTATTATTTAATTCACACAATACCCCTAAAATAAACCTCTATGTTTTTTATTTTAAAACTTTCACTTTATTAAATTATAAGTTTTAACTTGAGAAGTTACAGGATATGCTCATTTTCATTGATGGCACCATATTTTTTTCGAGAATCAAAAAATAGTTGTATCAAACTCTGATAATATGGTATAAATTCACCACTATCTATCATTGAAAATATCTCTTCTTTAGAAGCCCACTTCACTTTCTGAACTTCTTCATACTGCAATGATAGTTCATTGATATCAACATCTTGTTCAATTAAATAAATATCATCAAATCCATAGTTATAGTTCATGGTAATATGAGGTCTAATATTTTTTAAATCTATTCTTAACCCAATTTCCTCAAATAATTCTCTTTCAGCTGCAGATTGGCTTGTATCACCCTTTATAGCACTTCCACCTACTGTTATATCCCACATATTTGACCAACCTTCTTTGAAAGGTTGTCTCTGTTGAATTAGCATTTCACCATCTGAATTAAAAACACATACATGCACAACTAAATGATAATTATTTTTTTCAATAGGTTCGCCTCGAACCATAGTTTCATTTGTTTTATTACGATTAATATCATATACATCCCAAAGTTCCATATTCATACCTCCTCAAATATATATATTATTATATCTACTGATAAGCTTATTATATCTCATTACTTATGTTACAGTATTTTCACGTATAATAACAGCCCTAGTTAAGTCATATCAATGCGTAAGACTAAAAACTGCACTTGGTCTTAAAGGAAACTCGACTCACTTCATTCTCTGAGTAAGTTCGCCTAACTAAATCAAAGATTTAGAGGCTTACTTATGCATAGCTCTTTATAACTACTACAAGTGAGGTTTTTCCATTTTATTCTTATGTATATATTCTAGATAAATATGGTATAATTCTAAAGTAATATTTTGAAATCCATAGTAGGATGGCTATGGTGGTTGTACGTTCTCCCACCTTGGGTTATTGGTGATTTTCATCATAACTTAAGGGGGTGGTATTGGATATGATACTTACTTTATTAATTATATTAATATTTTTACTAATCATTATAACTAAGGCTTTAAGTTCAAAATCTAAACTTTTAGAATTTGAACTTAATATAGGTATTAAGTGTTTTAAATTTAGTTTTAAAACAAATGAAAACAGCACTCCATCCAACCAAGACTAAGTGCTGTTTCTAGAAAATTAATATTTTCAAAATCCAATAGCCCTAAAACTTAAAACGTTCTAAGGATTGCTTAGTGTTACCAGCACTAAGCTTTTCTTATTAGAATTCTTAGAAACTTGTTTCTTTAGAATTCTGTACTCCTCAGCTCGCCTGAGTGAGTTTCCTATATATATTATATCAAATTTTTATAAAAAATAAACATAAATTCTTTTTTATATTTTTCCAATCTCTCATCATCTAATATAATATGCATCTCCTTAGTATTATTTTCACCATATTATATCCCTATATCTTTCCAGCTTATTTTGAAGCTTCTTTTCCAAATAATTATATTAATTACAAAAAGAATTGCTATATATGCTCCTACATAGGTAATATTATTTCTAATTATTATGTGTATTGCAGCAAATATCCCAATAAGCACAAATGTAATCGCCCCTGGGCCTATAAGCTTACCAGTATCAGTTGAAGCAAATTTCACACTAAAAGGCATCATCTTATTAGACAGTTTAAAATAAACTAATGATGATATTAAAAGGACTAAAAACATTACAATTAAGTCTAAGATTATTGATGGTCCCTTTAATATTAAAAACACTATAGCCGTAAATAAATAAACTGGTATAACTAATTTAAATAAGGTTCCTTTTATTGCTCCTTTTAATATTACTCCTGGATCTTTTATTGGTAATACCTTATATATAAATGCACCTTTATAATTATCGCTATTATTTATATAAGCAGTGCAGAAGCATAGCATTAATACAGTTAAATACATTAATAAATGTACTTTTCCACCATAGCTTGTTTGAATAGTTTCAATAAAGGATTTATCCCTATCTGTAAAAATAAATAAAACTGGCATAAATACAGCCATTGAAAGAGAAGGATATACCTTAAGTTTAAAGTTTCTTTCTGTAGATATCATATTTTTAGTAAATGTAAACATGCTTTTTTCAACTTTATCTTTGCAAATTATTCCCGCTATAAAATCTTTTCTTATTTTATCTCCACCTCTTATAGCTCCCCCATTATCATTTAGTTTTTGAAGGTTCTTTTCAAAATATGGTACTACCTTCTTAACATAAAGGATAATTAGTATTACTGGAGCTAATATTGCCATTACAGATAAAAATATTAAAAAAGGATTTCTATTTCCATCTATTAATATTCCAAAAGGAGCTGCAAACCACATAGATGGAACTAAACTATGCCAAAACTTAGGTACATAAATAGCTGTAATATCTATAGTAGTAAAAAATCTATTAAATAACTGATACCCAAAAGTAAATAAAAATGCTAATAATATTTGAAAGTAATTTATAATATCCTTTAGCTTTTCTCCATCAAAGAACTTTAAAACTAAAGTATATAAAAATGCCGTTATTACTACAACTAATAAAGCTATTAGTATATTTTCCATAAAAAATATTGGTAAAAATATCACTCCATATTTTATTGTTCCAAAAATTAAAGGTATTAAATTAAGAGACAAAGATATACCAAGTAGATACATACATATATGAGTAAGCTTGGCAGCATTAAAGGTTTTACTATCTACAGGCTTTGGTAATAGTATGTTTTTTTCCTTTACATCTAATAAAACAGCTGAAAAATCTGATATCATAAGTGATACCATCATAAATAGATTTACACCTATAATAATATTTATATTTTTTAAAGCTGGCATATCAACTAACATTAACATTCCCATAAAAATGCTTAAAAATCCGTTAAAAAGAAGTAGTTGCTTATAATTATTCTTATCTTTATTTTCGGAAGACTTATTATTATTTGTGAAAACAGTACTTACTCTGCGTCCATCCATAGTTAATTTTATTTGCAAAATCATGCGCATAATATCATAATTAACACCGGCTTTTTTATACAGGGCTTTAAATTTATCTAATAGTCTTAATATGGCAAATTCATTCATAGCTATACCTCTTGAACTAAAGAAACAATCTCTTTAGCAATCTGTCCCTGTTCATTAAATCCTGTTAACTGATTAAATACTTCTTCCAAAGAGCTTTCCTTTTCACTATTTTTAAGCTCCTCAAAACTTCCATCTGCAGCTATTGTTCCATTATCAATAAGTATAATCCTATCACTTACCTTCTCTACAACATCCATTATGTGTGAAGAATAAAATATAGTTTTTCCTTCCTTTGCAAGATTACTCATAACTTCTTTAAATATCATTACACTATTAGCATCTAGTCCACTTAAAGGTTCATCAAAAAATAATATATCTGGATTATGAATTAAACTACATATTATTAGTAGCTTTTGCTTCATTCCTTTTGAATATGAAGATATTCTTGAGTTTATAGCTCCTTCAATTGTAAATAACTTCATAAGCTTTTTTGCTTTTTCAATAAGGGTATCTTGATCTATGCCATATACTCCACCTAAAAAGCTTATATATTCAAATGCAGTTAAATTTTCATATATATCAGCAAGCTCTGGAACATATCCAATTTTCTTCTTGTACTCTACACTTCCATTACTTATATCTTGTCCTAATATTTTTACCTGTCCTGTATAGCCTTCTATTATGCCAAGCATTATTTTTATAGTTGTACTCTTACCAGCACCATTAGTTCCTATATATCCTATTATTTGTCCTCTCTGTATCTCTAAATTTATTCCATTTAAGACACGCTTATCTCCAAAGTTCATTTTAAGATCTTTAATTGATATTATACTCTCTAAATTCTCCATAAGCTTTTCCACCTCAAAACACAACATGTGCAAAATTAATATTTTTTACACCTTATACACTAATATAGTACCAAATAAATGAGTTATTGTAAAATAAAGGTTTACAGCTTTACACAACGAATTAAATAAGTTGAGTTTCCTTTTATAATTAAAAGATATTACTTGCTATTTAGTTTCTAAAGCTATTTCCCATGCATTATAAAAATCTATAGCAAAAATCTTATTTTATTATAATACGATATTTTTACTTATAAAAATAGTCCTAACCATTCAATATCAATGGTTAAGACTATTTTTCACATTTATTTATAATAAGGTTCTCCGTGATAGGTATAACAATGCCCTAAACAGTGTTCTCCTGCATCATATATTTCTGCCAAAGTGTCCTGAAATGACCTTCATTACTTACCAGATTAGAAAAATGACCTTCTTGAATAATTCTACCGTTATCCATAACCACTATTTTGTCAAACATATGAAGTAAATGAAGTCTGTGAACGCTACATATAATGCATCGGTCTTTATAATTATCAAATATATTCCGCATTATGGCTCTTTCGTTTATTGCATCTATACTACTTGTAACCTCATCCAGCAGCATAATACTCTTATCTTGAGCAAAATAAAGCCCTCTTGCCAATGCAAGCCTTTGCTTTTCCCCGCCTGATAAGTTTATTCCCTTTTCTCTTATATCTGTTTCTAAACCCTTTGGCATTCTAGCTAATACCTCATTCAGACAAGCCATTTTCATTACCCTTTTAAGCTTTTCTTCATTTAGCTCCAGTCCAAAATTAATATTCCAACCAATAGTATTTTCGAATATTTCAGAATCCTGAGGTACAAACAGAGCCATATCCTGAATTACTTTTAAATTGTTATACTCTTTTCCATCCATTATAAGATTAACATGATCAGGCTTGTATAAGCCTGCAAGCATATTAAGAAAGGTACTCTTGCCTGACCCACTGGATCCTACCACCGCAATCTTTTCACAAGGCTTCATATCCAGATTAATATTGCATAGAGCACTATCCTTATCTCCATATTTAAAATCAAGTCCTTTAACCGACATACGCTTCCAATTAGATCTGCTCTTTTTATTCTGTTTTAGTATTTTTGTGTATTTCTCCACATGTTTTACTAAATAACTCTGCTCTGCAGCTGAATTTATTGGATCTACAGACTTTATTGATGCTTTCCAATGTATGATTTCATAAAAATTACTTGTAATCTGAAAGAATGCATCCCTCAACTGCCTAAAATAGTTAACAATCATTACAAGATTTCCTGTCATTATAGGTCCACCAGAATTACGGCATGACCATAAATAAAATATTATAATTGTAAGTTCTGTAAATATACCTCCAAAGGCTATAATAAAGCAGCGGGGCTGGTTAATCCAGAATTCATTCATGTTCTCGCTATAATACTCATCATACTTCTCATGAAGGTCTTTTCTTGTCTTTTTACCAAGCCCGAGATTTATAATTGTTTTAATATTTCCCACAAAATCGGATATCCTGGCAGAAAACACATGAAAGCTCTCATTTTGTCTGTCTAGAATAGGCTCAATTGCCTTATTCATTTTCGAAACAACAAATAAGTTAATTGATAAAAGTGTAATGCTTATTAGAGCTATCCTGATGTCAACAGTTGACAAGATAATAACTGGTCCTATTATTAAGATTATATTCTCCATATAATTATTCTGCGAAAATCCAAAGTTGCGAATAGCCTCACCTGCAACCCTCACCCTGTTTACTATCTCTCCGGAATGATGTTCTGCATGCCACTTCAATGGTAGAGTACATAATTTATCATAAACATCATCTACTAAACGCTGCTGGTTTTTTAAGGCTGTACTAAACTCGAACCATCGTCCCGAATGATGAAAAACCTGAAATATAAAAAATCCTGCTACATAAAGTCCAAACCATTTGATGATTTTCGTTGGGTCATTTAACTGATAGGTTTGAAGAGAATTTATAGCCATCCCAAATGCATAGGGCTGTAAAAGTTCCCCGCATATGGAAATTGAATGTAAAAAATATAGCGTAACCAATTTCCACCTATCTTTACCTGCATATTTCCACGTACTAACGAATAAATATAACATACTTTTTCCTCCTGTAAACTTTCATTCAATAAACTCAACATTATATTGAAGAATAATTAGGAGGTGACCTTATGTGATATTTACTCTTCTTTCGTAATACATATCAACGTCACAATTTCTCAAATAACCTTTTCATTTATATTTCACCTCATCCCTTTTAAAATTATCTAGTATTAATTACCAATCTTTACCCAACATTATACCATATCATCAATGAAAATCCACTTTAAACCTTAATTAACGTTTTATGTAATATATCAGACTGTAGACTAACTTTATATTTATTTCATATTGATAATATGCTTCCAACGTTACTTATGATACGTATCCCCATAACTATTACAAGTGATGTTTTAAACATTTTATCCTCCTGGCTATTGATCAACTATTCCCTTATAGCTAGGGGTAATATTAGATATTCATGGTCTTTTGGGGATGAATGCTTTTGTAAGCGAATTCTGCTATGTGAAGCTCTCTAAAACCTAGACTATCATATAATTTCCTAGCAGTATTTCCAATAACACACCATAACACCACTTCTTTATAACCTCGATTATATATTTCGTTGCATAAATACATCATAAATTTTTTTCCTATGCCACGTCCTTGCAAATCTATTTTTACTGATACGCTGCTAATCTCATTTCCTTCTAAATGTCCATGTGCAGCAATTTCATCATTTTCTTCGTATGTAAAACGATTAGCTGCATCTGCATTCCACCCTTGTCGATTTTTTTCACTTGGCTGTTCAACCATAGAATCTGGAAAATCTCCTACTTTAATACGCATTTCATGAAATGCCTGTGCATACAAAGCATGACTTTGTGGATAGTCTTCATCAATATATAACCTTACAGGTAACTGGCCAATTGCGAACCTTCCTTCTGTATGTTTCATATAAGCACTTGAAAATTGCCTCTCATAGCCAAACCTCCTTGCGAACCTTTTTGACACCTCATTATCAGCACGAAAATTTGTCATGATTTTGCTTGCTTCTTTATGCAGTTTGTTTTCACCATACTGAACCACAGACTGTCCTATTCCTTTCCTTCGATATTGTGGTGCCACAAATACAATTAAGCAAGATGATTTTTTCCCTGGTATTATAAGTGCTACTGCAACAATTTCCCCCTCTATGTATGCAACAGTGAGCGTTTCTGGTTCATTCTGCAATGCCCATAAAAATTCTTCGCTTGTTTCAATATCTTGAAGTAACATTTCCCTTACCACATCATACTCATTTTGACTTATTTCTTTGTATAGAAGTTCCATTTCTCTTTTCTCCTCCCATAATTATCTTAGTATTATATATAATCCTCACTACAAATTACTATTTGTCTATTATTCAAATTTGTTACTAATTTTATTATAAAATATTTTGTAAATATGTTATTACTTATTATACAGTACTTTTAGACATAAAAATAGCCTTAGACAAGTTATATCAATACCTAAGGCTATAAACCACGCTTCGTCTTAAAGGAAATTCGACTCACTTCATTCGCTGATTAAGTTCGCCTAACTAAATCAAAGATTTAGAGGCTTACTTATGATATAATTCTCCGTAACACTCGCAAGTGATATAGCAACAATAATAATAAACCTTAATATGCTTTCCCCCAATAAATCATTTTTTCTGCTTTTCTACCACAGCATGCACACTTGGTATCAATCTCTTCTTGTTCAAATGGAATACATCTAGAAGTTAATCCTGCTACTGCCTTAATTTTTTCTTCACATTCTCTTTCACCACACCATATCGCTTTAGTGAAACCTGATTTATTTTTAGCATTATATTTAAGCTCTTCTATTGTTTTAGCAACAAAAGTTCGTTCTTCCCTATTCTTTAACGTCTTCTCATATAAGCTCTTGTGAATTTCATCTAGTACAGCTAAAATTCTATCATTCAAACAATTTAAATTACATACTTCTTTTGCTCTAGTATCTCTTCTAACTAAAACTGCTTGATTGTTTTCTATATCCTTTGGTCCAATTTCAATTCTAACTGGTATCCCCTTCATTTCATATTGATTGAACTTCCATCCTGGCATCTTATCAGAATCATCTAGCTTAACTCTTACAACACTAGAAAGAATATTTTTTAGTTCATTAGCCTTATCAAGAACTCCCTCTCTATGTTGAGCAATTGGAACAATGACTGCTTGAATTGGTGCTACCTTAGTATTATTAACTTAATCTCTTTATCCATGTATTATATGTCCTTTAAAATTGACTATACTAACATTTTATACCACATGTTAAAATATAGATTATATAAACATTGTTTACTATTAATTGTATTATTTTATTAAAAATTGTATATTTAAGTAATTTTTATTACTACTTATAATAATCTATTTTTCACATTTATTTATACGGTGTATAAATTCTACTCACCAAATCAAAGATCTGGAGATCACTTACGGTACGGTTATTAACAACATCCCTAAGTAAATTTTCCCATTTTCCCAGTTTGATATTCCTCCTGCTTACATCCTATTGTTGGGAGTGTGGTGGTGCTATCAAATCTATTTTTAATCACTATTTTTTAATATGTAAAATATATTTTGTATGACATTCAAAATTTTAACAATATGATTATACTCTTTTGCTTTAAAAAACAACCTAAATCACTTTAGCTTAAAGTTGATTCAGGTTGTTTCTCTATTCAGTTAAATAGTTTCATTCACCATCTTCTACTATAGAATTTATCTCTTCAAAATAACCCTTTACCTTAGGAGCAAGTTCAAAATTATGATTAAAATTAAATTTAAATTGATAATAATAATTTCGACTAAAATCAGTAGCGTAAAATTCTTCTGATGGTATTCCAGCAATCTTCTGTGAAATTATATATACTTTATTTATTTTTTCTATTGTATCATTTAAATATTCAGTATCATTCAGTAATGAACTGTCATTAAGTCCAGCTAAGTAATCAACAACGGGTTCTATTTTTGAAGATAAATCTTCATTAAAACGGCTATTATTCATGATAGTACTTAAACGGTCTAATCTAGGTAACATTTTTTTTATCGAGTCATATTTTTCAGTTGTTGTTTCAGCCTCCATAATAATTTCATTATAATCTTCCATTATGTATCCAAACAACTTTATAGTGTTACTCGAATTAATATATATAGTATTGTTTACTCTATATACCATATTAGAAAAAGACCAAATTAGAAAAACTACTAAGATTAATAACCCAACTATGGTTATACCATAAATATCTTGAGTCTTCATTTTTCTCATAAAACTCCTCCTATATTCATTTTTGAAATTAGCATCATACCTAAATAACATTATACCACTTATTGATAATACAATAAATAAATGGAAGGAAAAATCCCTTCCACTTATCTTATTAATTTTCATTTTATTGTTAGAAAGTTACTGATGCCTTCAAAAACTCCGGTGCTATTTTCCAATACTGCTTGTTTTTTCCTTGGTATTCCCATACATATTTCTCCTTAAGTATAATAGTTGTATATCTTCCAAGAACCAGCAAGTCTATATATTTATCTACTGCTTCATATATTTTTCTAGCATGGTTCTTTTTGTCTACAGTAGACAGCATAGATATGAGATCAACTGCTGTTAATGCGCTTCCAAAGTATTCTGTTGAACCTATTATTATTGACACTATTTCTTTAAACACACTTACTTGTCCAGAATCAAATACATTAAAACATTTTCTTTTCATATCGCTTGCTTTTTGATAGCCATACAAATATGTTGTTTTGTATTTAACTGTCCCTGCAGCTGGATCTCCTAAAAGAGATACTTGACCATTTACTAATGACTCATTGATTACTTTTTCATTTTCCATAATTATCTTAAATCCTCCTTAAAATTATAAATATCTTTTATTTTCTTAATCGATTAAGTAATTACATATATAAAAGAGTGTTTTTCTATAAGATTTAGCAATATTGATTTTAATTTTTTTTCAAATTTTTTATGACATGTTTTTTTATTGTATCAACATCCTGTTTCACAACCTCTACAATATTAAGCTTTTCTGTCATCTGCTCAATTATATCCTGATAGTTTTTTTCTCTTTCTTCCTGCCGTTGGTCCCTTTTTTCTTGAGCTTTTAATATATAGAAAATTAAAAATATACTTAATATTGCCCACACACCTTGCCCTATTGCTCCTTCCATGAGTGCATTCTCCATATTATCACCCCTTTAATTTAAATAATTACGTAAGTTTGAAATAGCTGTATTATGAAGCCTAGTTACAGCTTGTCTACTAATTGAAATCTTAATAGCTATTTCCTTATCAGTAAAATCATTAACATACTTATCCTTTAAAACTAATCTCTGCTTTGGTGTCAATACATTGCTTTGAACTAAATCACTTAGAAATACATCAAATTCTTTATCTCTAAATTCGTTATCTATTTCTGAATATATATCTACAAGTGCTATTGTTTCTACTTTTTTTATTTTTAATAATCTGAGGCTTTCATATTTCAATGAATTGACTAAATACATAACTAATGCACCTTCACTCAATTTTTCAACCTTTTCATTGTCAATTTTATATATAAGTTTAAGTAAAAAAATCGTTAAATCAGTCTCTAGATATTCATTTTTATACTTTCTTGAGATTGACTGTATAAGTTTTTCAAATCTTTCTAGTATTATCTTTAAGCTCTCACTATTCCCCATTTTTGCTAAAATAATATTATCCTTTAACGACACTATTACATTCCCCCTTATAATATTATAAAATCATTATATTATATAAAGAGTATTTTTATATCAAAAAGGCAACATATGTTCTTAAATTTTGAAAAAAATTTCCTAATGTTCTCTTGACAGGGCCTCAATTATCGATTAACCATATTCATGATTTTTTTAATCATTTAGTTGATCTAACCGAGCCTATTTGTAAAAGCTAAACTCTGATTTATCAAAATAATAATTGCTGATACTACTGAAATCAAAGCTTACACTAAAGAAAATAATCCCAAATTCTTCGAATCTATCTTAAATACAGATAAGACAGCTAAGAGATCTAATCCAGACATAAATCCATACATATTTGCTTGTAGTAAAATGCCCAAGTCAACCTATGCTAACGATGAAATCAAGCGTTCATACATCAATGGTCATTATTGCTACGCATTAAAAGCAACTATATTAGTTAATTGCCTTGGTATCGTTAGACACATTGATTTTAACGACTCTCACTCTCAAGTCATTAGATTTTCAAAATCACGATACAGCTGAAAGTGCTAAAGATGATTATGCTTCAAAAGCTTTAATTCCCATAATGAGACGTTATTTTTCTATTCACCAGGACTTTAAATATAATTTCTTTCTTGGTGATGCTGCTTATGATTGTGATGATAACTATAAATATTTAACTAAGGATTGTAGCATAGTTCCAATAATACCTATTAATTCTCGTAATTCTTCTTCTTTACCACAGCCTAGCCGCTTTACTGATTATGGCACTTCTTTATGTCCGAATGACCCTAGCCTCCCTATGAAGTTTGATGGTATAACTAGAGAAAAGGGCCGTGTTATAAGAATCAAGTGGTTATGTCCAAAATCTAAAAATACTTATGAAAATAAAACAACAAAATACATTCTTTAAGAAGATTAGTCTCTTAAAGCCTATCCATAGTGTTTAAAATTTCCAATTAAATATCCTAGAGCTACTTTAGCCTAAATTCTTTTAATAGTTTTGCAATAGGCTATAAAAAAAGAGTTATTCAATATAAAGTGGTCCCTATGTCAAGGACATTTTAAAAAGAGAGCTATGCAGCTAAAAGCTGATTCCTGTATTGTACGGGAGTCAGCTTTTTCAAATTCCACTGACATCTATAATTGTTATAGTAGTCTATATAGTTATCTATACTAATTTGAAGTTCATCTAATTTAATGCAATTTTTGTAGGCAACCTCATCTTTCAAGTGACCAAAGAAAGACTCCTGCGGAGCATTATCCCAGCAGTTTTCTCTTCTAGACATAGATTGTCCAAGTTTGTATTTCTTTAATAAGTGTTGGAATTTGGGGCTAGTATAATGTACACCTTGATCAGAATGTATAAAAGCAGCATTATCTAGATGTAGCCCTGGCGTAGCCATTAGTTTATGAATTGTACCTGTAGCTATATCAAGAGTGATTTTATCTGACAAGTTATATGCTAATATTTCATTTGTTGAAGCATCTTTAATGGTCGATAAATAGGCCATATGATTATCACCATATGGAAGATAAGTAATATCTGTTAATAGTACTTTACCTGTAATTCCTTGCTTAAATTCTCTATTAAGCAGATTAGGAAGTACTGAATGTTCTTTAGTTGCTTTCGCAATTCGTTTATATGGATTGGCACATCTTATAGGGCATACAATATTATACTTTTTCATAATACGTTGAATTTTTTTCCTACTATAGACTATATTAAATTCATTTTCTAATGTCATTTTGATAGAACGAGAGCCCTTTTTATAACCTCTATGATTAAAAGCAATTAATATGGTATCACGCACTACCAAGTCTTCTTCTTCGCGTTGTTTCCTTTTATTATTGCATTTTAAGTAGTTATAATATCCCGAACGGGATACATTAGCTGTTTTACACAAATGAGTAACAACATTAGAAAAACTAGAACTATTGACAATAGACTCAATTAATCCAAATGCATCTGTTGTTGCTAATTTATTTCTTTTCACCTGCCTTTCGCATAGCTCTAATTTTTTTAGCATTTCTACCTCTGTCTTGAGATATTCAATTTCTGCATCTTTTCTAGCTATTATTTCATCCTTTGAAAGCTCACGCTTGAGCTTTGCTCCACTATTATGCTTTCTAGTATCATCTAAGCCTAATACGCCCTTATCTTTGAAAGCTTTTCGCCATCTAGCCCCAGCGACTTCACAACGCCTTTCACCTATAATACCAATATCAAAACCAGCTTCTTCGAAGATTAATCTAGATGTTTTTCCTTTCTTAGATTCAGCTATAAAATGTATTTTAAATTCATTCGAATATGTTATTGATTTTTCGCTTACACTTTGAACATATTTATTCTTTGATAATAATTCAACTTCTTCAACAGTAAAAGTCTTTTTACTCATTTTAATCACCTCATACTTTTATTGTACAAAAAAAGAACCTATACTGATAGCTCTCTTTTTATAGTGTCTATCATATAGGTTCCATTTTATAAAAGAACACCTCTTTTATACTTCATTATAATATATATTTATGATAATAATTAATTAACACTAAAAATACTTATATTATTAAGGAAATTGCACAATTCCTTGAGATCCTTCTAAAATATTGTTATTCATCCATACCGGTAAACAATCATGGTGTTGTAAAAATTGTATATGTTCGTCACTAATCCTAAATTCAAATAAAGCTATTTTATATACACTACCAGTATTTAAATTATATAAATAGTATATATTTATCATCTATTCTTATTTTATTTATAAGTTAGATAATATCACTATGGAACCTAACAAATTCAGATTGATTTCTGAAATCAGACACAATAATGCACATATACTTATTTTCCTTTAATACCCTTGCACTTTTAATAAATATATCTTTTAGTTGAATTAAAAAATCTCTATAATCATCTATATTAGCTAAATCTCTCTTATCATTGGAATAGTTTGTAGCTAATCCTTCTTGAACTCTTTTTTTAGTTTTTGGGTCTATCTTTTTATTTAACATAGACCAATCAGGCGGACTTGTTACAATTAAGTCTATACTTTCTCTTTCCATAGCTTCAAGAGCTTCCCTACAGTCTTTGTTTATAAATGTGTGTTTTTCAGATTCCCCTTTTCCAACCTCATATTCAATCCTATATTTTTACAAATCATACCAATGTTTAGACAACTCTATGTCCACTCCGATACGATTTGAAACTGCACACGCTTTTATTGTTGAACCTGTACCACTAAATGGGTCTAATACTTTTTGACCTTTTTTAGTGAAAAATAATATCAACTGTTCAACATCTTGAAATGAAAATGGTGCTGGGTGCTGTTTTTCCACTTGAGCATGAGGATGATTTGCTCCCAATCCTTTTTGATACCAAAAACTCTTTGTTTCTGGCAGCCACTCTTTTCCTGTTAAATCATTTAAGTTGTTCCTAGAATCAACAGTTGGCTTTAAACTATCTCCATGTTCATCCTTATATTTTTATATTTCCGCTCTACTAAACTCATTTCTACTCTTTTAATTTTTATGTACACCTATCTCTCCATCTTTTATTAATTTATTTAATTTGTGCTTTCTAATATCTAAATACTCCATAACTTCAGATGTTTTTAGTATTTTACACTATTTATTTTCTGTATTTATTAAATCAAATAGTGTATCCATTATGTTTCACCTCATTTTACTAGCATAGCTATTCCATAGTATCAACTTATTGTTTTTTACACCATTGTTATTATATGTTAGTGAAGAAGTCTTATACATTCTTATTATAGTATCTATGAAAAATATGTAAAAACCACCTTTACTTATGATACGCTTCTACGTATCGGTAGTAAGTGATGTTTTCCCATTTTATTCTTGTGTATACTTTCTACATAATTATGGTATAATTCTAAGGTGCTATTTTGAAATCCGTAGTAGGATGGCTGCGGAGGTTTTGAACGTTTTATCCTCCTTATGGGCTATTGGTGAATTATTTCACTGTAGCTTAGGAGGTGGTATTGGATATGTTTGATACTTTTATAAAATGTATATCAGTTGTTTATGTGATTAGATTAATTCTGAAACATAATCTTTTTATACATCATTTAAAAATTAAGATTAAATTTCTTGGTCTTGATATAGAAGTTAAAAGCAAAGAAAAAAGTGCTCCATCCTGCAAAGATTAGCACTTTTTCTAAGATTCGTAATTAAAACATAAATCTAATCCAATAGCCCTAAAACAAAATAAATGCTCTAAGGATTGCTTAGTGTTGACGCACTAAGCTTTTCTTACTAGAATTCCTAGAAACTTGTTTCTTTAGAATTCTGTACTCCTCAGCTCGCCTGAGTGAGTTTCCTATTTATATTATATCAAATTTTTATAAAAAATAAACATATATAACTTTTCTCTATAAAAACTTTTTACCTAATAAATAAATTAGAAATTTATAAATCTATCCAATATCGTTCAATAATACAATTCTCATCTTCAATTAATACTTCATTTTCTATTTTTCCACCTTGAGATAAAATAGTTTTCTGAGAAGCAAAATTATCATTATCACAAGTTAATAAAACTCTATTAATACGTAATATCTCCTTACAATAAATTAATGCTTGCCTTAATTCTTCTTTTGCATATCCCTTATTTCTTTCAGACTTTCTTACAGAATATCCTATATGACCACCATATTGTAAAAGATAATCATTTAAAAAATGCCTTATTTGTATCATTCCAACAATACGATTATCACTTTTCCTAATTGCTAATAATTGTGTTGATGTAACCATTCTTCCGTCTACTTCTTTTGTTTCATTCAATAATGATTTCTCAATATATTCATAGAACTAAATCGCTAAAAGC
>NZ_DJBA01000039.1:0-13630 GCF_002435615.1 Clostridium sp. UBA5988
AATTAGCTAATGAATCCAAGGAGCTCTTCGATTCTAATGAAATACTAGGAGAAGATTTCCATAAAATGCTGTTAGCAATACAAAATTTAATAGAATACCTAAATAGAAATTTTATTAAGGATGAAATTTTAGAAAATGAGGTGAATAGAATGACAAAAACATTATATGATCCAGAGGTTGAAAAGAGGGGCATAGAAAAGGGCATGGAAAAGGGAATAGCAGAAGGAATAGAAAAAGGAATTAATAAAGGCAAAGCAGAACTGTTAATTAAGCAATTATTAAAGAAGTTTAAAAATATACCAGCAGAGTATGAGGATAAGATAATGAATTTACCCATTAATACCATTGATAGAATTGGTATGGATATTTTTGATATAGATTCTGTGGAGGAATTGGAAGAGTATTTTAAGCTTACTAAAGTATAACAAATCATACAAATAGTAATAGTATTTATATCATTTGTATTGTATTTAATAAGCTTAAATAAAGAAAATGAAGTTAAGGCATGGGATTATATGATAATCACCATGCCTTAAAAATCGTTATTATTAAAGGATAAAGTATATAAAATACAATTTGCTATCTTTTATCATTTTGAGTTACAATAAGTTTAAAATATCATAAAATATATTTATTATGGACAAAATAAGTAAAACTGAAGGTGGCAAGGTTTATGATTTTAGATAAAGAAACTTTTTTAAGTAAATATCATCTTAAGAAAGAAGAGATTATAAAGAGTGGAATAGTTTGGGACACTTTAGAAGAAATATATATGGATTTCAATATGTATAAAGAGACTTATGAGACACAAGCAGAATTTATAGCAAATACACTTAGGGCACATAAGAAAATACATACGGTAAAATCTAGAGTAAAGGATTCAGAAAGGCTTATTGAAAAGATTATTAGAAAGACAGAGGATAGAAAATCAAAGTATGGAGAGGATTTTCAATTTTCTGTTTCTAACTATAAAGAAGAGATAAATGATTTAATAGGTATTAGAGCCATACATATATTCAAGGATGATTGGGAAGATATACATAATTATATTCTGGGCACTTGGAAGGTTGTTGAGATAACCGCAAATGTTCGAGAAGGGGATGATACAAAAATATTTGAGGAATTAAACATACAAATTAATTCTAGAAAATCAGGATACCGTTCTGTCCATTATCTTATAGAATTTTTCCCAACTAATCAAAAGGTTATAGCGGAAATTCAAGTAAGAACCATATTTGAAGAAGGCTATGGAGAGATTGACCATCAACTTAGATATTCTCATAAAGAGATCCCAGAGGTCTTAAAATTAAATCTTTTGCTATTTAACCGTATAGCAGGAAGTTCCGATGAGATGGCATCCTTTATAAATATGCTAAGCAAAAACTTGATGGAAATGGAACAAAAGTATGAAAAGATAATAAAACTTAAGGATAAAGAGATAGAGGATTTAAAAAGACAGGTAACCACAAACAAATAAATGTTACTATCGATACAGAATTTAATAGAATATCTGAATAGAAATTTTATTAAGGATGAAATTTTAGAAAATGAGGTGAGTAGAATGACAAAAACATTATATGATCCAGAAGTTGAAAAAAGGGGCATAGAAAAGGGCAAAGCAGAATTATTAATTAAACTATTATTAAAAAAGTTTAAAAATCTACCAGCAGAGTATGAGGATAAGATAATGAATTTACCCATTAATGCCATTGATAGAATTGGAATGGATATTTTTGATATAGATTCAGTGGAGGAATTTGAAGAGTATTTTAAGTTTACCGAATAATAACAAATGATATAAATAAGTAGCAGTATTTATTTAATTTGTAATGTATCTAATAGACATAAATAAAGAAATTGAATTTAAGGCATGGGATTATATGATAATCACCATGTCTTTAAAATCATTCTTGATAAAGAATACTTTGCAGAAAGGCTTTATTTCTACACTTCTGGTTGCCCCTTCCTGGTGAGTAAATTATGCAAAATCATAGATGAAAACATAATGAGTGAAGATAAATTATTATGGGAAGTGTCTATGGAATTTTAAAAGAAGATGAAGGAAATTGCAAGATAAGTAATAAAATTTATGAACAATTGCTCTATAACCATATGATGATGAAGGTTATAAGAAAGATAAGAAATCTATGAGCTTAAAAGATGGAGTGGAGAATCTTATCATCAAAGAGGATTATACCAGCTAGGTCAGTACTTAGAGCAATATAGCCTTAATGAGGGATACCTTTTAATATTTAATTTTAGAAGAGTAAATGGAGAAGTAGGAACAGTGAAAGAAACAACCTTAAACCTAGGTAAGAAAGGAAAAAGAATAGTTGAAGTTTATTGCTAAGTAAGGTTTCTACAGTTTGAGAATGCTAAAGTTTAAAAAAGTTTTAGCTTTATTTTATTTACAATAATAGTATAATATGGTATCATATTGATATCCAAAGACTTATACTATATCAAATTCGCAATACAATCTACCTAGAACCATAGTACTTACTTCAACAAAAAAGGTGGGTGATTTTGTTGGATTAGGAATGGAAGATGGATGGACAAGCTCTGGAAGAGGAGTTGTTTCTGGAAAAGTAGATTTAAAGTAAAACTTGATAAGGTGGTATTTACTTACCACCTTATTTTAAAGGAAGTGAGTTTATGAGTTTATTAGCTACAATTAAAAGAGGTCTTAATAGAACTAAAACTATTGCAGTCTTTCTGTTTATTTTTTTCATTTCAATATTTGCTTTTTACACAGAAGCCAGTTTTGATTTTGGACATCCTGTTGCTTCTTTGCGTTCTGCTTATGATAATACTATATTTACAGCCCTTGATATTAGATTTATAGTGCTTATCATTGCTATTGTAGGACCATTAATTATTTCTTTTGCCTTTGGAGATATATATATTGATGATTTAGAAAGCAACTGCGTATCTCTTATATTAACAAGAGAAAATAAGAAAAAATATCACAGAAACAACCTTTTAGCGGTTTTTATATTATCATTTTTTATCATGTTAATTCCTTTACTTATTAATCTTGCATTATGTTTGATTACTTATCCTTTACACGGTTTAGATAATAGCACTGGTACACCTGCATTTGTAATCAATTTACCAAGAGGAAATTATATTGAATATTTAAGGGTTCTTCATCCCTTTGCTTATAATATATTTTATATGCTTACACCTTCAATAACTTTTGCTCTCTTTGCATGCTTAACTTATTGCTTATCAATGATAATAAAAACTAACAAGTATCTTTGCTGTCTTTTAGCCTATGGGGTTTATATTGGTTCAAGTATTATTTTAGACAAGCTCCATTTAGAAAAATACAAATTTTTTAGTTATATCAACATCCTATCTCCTAATGCAGGGATTGGTGGTTTTATTAAAATTACTATAATTTTAATAGTAATTATATTTGTAATGTATCTAATAGGAGTAAATAAAGAAATTGAGGTTAATTAAATGAGATTAAAAAAAGAACTCTTTATGATTTTTGTACTTTTTATAATACTATATTTAACAAAAAACTTTTATGATAGCTACCGGTTATTTGTGTTTTTTATTCCAGTTTATTTGTGGCTTCTCTATACTGACTTAAGAAATTATTATTCGTATTATTCAATTATAAGATTTACAGCTTTCTTTAGCTGGCAAAAAAAGTTAATGTTGATTCTTGGAGAATATTCAATCATAGGTGCTTTAATATTATCAATAGATAATGTATTTATTTCAAATATGCCTGCTAACACAGCTTTAATTGGAGCTTTATTTCTACAATACTTTTTATTTTTATCTCTACTAGGTATTATATTAATTATTCCAAAGCTTAGTTATAGACGTAGTATTATTATCGAAGTTACACTTTTCATACTTTCCATGACGGATTTTACAATATTTAGATTTATAACAACACTTTATGATTTGAGACCAATAAAGGGTAATAATATCTTTTTATCTATTATTTATTTCATTATGTTAAATATAATTTTATATAGTGTTTATCTAATTAAAAATAAATTTGAGGGAGGAAGCTATGAATATAGCTAGGGTAAAAAAACTAATTTTTCCTATGTTACTAGCAATTATGCTTATTGTAATAAAATACGATGTACTCTATACTGCTAGTGATATAAGTACTTCTCTGTTATTTATTTATAATAGCTTTGATTATGAATATCTTATAGATGTTTATAGTATTGTTATATATGCTATTCCTATGGCTCTTTGGACTTTAATTATAACTCTAAGCTGCAATAGCTTTTATGAAAATTATATATTTCTGGTAACTAGATTAGGGGGACAAAAGATTTTTAAAAGCAAGCTCTTTGTTAAAGCTGTTTTTGAAATATTTTGTTTAATGCTATTTACTTACATATTTACTATGGCATTTCTTTGTTTCCTCGGTAAATATTCTATTGGAAGTATAGGCATAATACTCATCTCATTTACAATAAATTATTCAATTGTACTATTTTTAGTTTTAATCACTCTTATTTTTAGAATTTATCACTCTTTTTCTATTTCCATAGCTTTTACCTATTTAATAGAAATAAGTTTACTTGTAATAGGATTGTTTTTCGAGTACTTTCAGCTGAATTATTTTTTTATTAATAATCCCTTAATGAATAGCATATTACGTTTCCACAATAAACCTGGAGAAAATAACATGGTTATTTCACCTAAAGGTATTGTAATTAATATAGCCTTAATATTTATAGTGTCTGTTCTTTATAATATTCTTTTAAGAAAAAAGGAGGAAATTTAATGCTTAAAATAAATAATCTATGCAAAAGCTTTAAAAACAATGATGTACTTAAAAACATAAATTATACTTTTAAAACAGGTACAATATATTGTATTCAAGGTAAAAATGGTTCTGGAAAAACCGTGTTTCTTAAATCTATTTGTGGTCTTACTAAAGCTACAAGTGGAACAATTGAATATGATGGTAAAGTTTTAAATAAAGATTTTTCTATATTGCCTTCTCTTGGAGTAATAATTGAAACACCTTTATTTTGGAAGGACAAAACAGGTTTAGAGACCCTTGAATTTCTCACATCTATAAAAGGAAATGTAAAAAAAGAACAATGCATTGAGGCTTTAAATAAAGTTGGGCTAGGAGATGTGAAAAATGTTAGAATAAGAAAATACTCCTTAGGCATGAAGCAACGCTTAGCAATAGCTCAAGCTATAGTTGAAAAACCCCAAATTCTACTCTTGGATGAACCTACAAATAGTTTAGATCTTGATGGGGTAGAAATTTTTCAAAAAATAATGATTGAAGAGAAAGCACGTGGAACCATTATTTTAATAGTAAGCCATGTTATGGATGACATTGAGGAAATTTGTGATAAAAAACTAAGTTTATTTAATGGTACATTTAAAGAAATCAATTGACAATAAGGAGATATTAATATGAATAAAAAGTTTTTATGGATTATCTGTATAACTATTGTAATTGGAATTTCATTTTTTACAGCCTTTAAAGTTAAAGATTCTTTTTTGCCAATTCCTACCCTTGAAGAGGAGAAGAAAATAAATCCCTCTGTTGCATACTCGTGGTACGACGATGAAACCTTTCAACTTGCATATCCCTATTTTACACTTGATATTAATAATCTTACAGACCTTGAAACTGCCTCTAATTTAATATTAGAAGTTCAACCAATAGACGAAGGAAAACCTGACACTTACTCCCTTTTAAGAAAGTGTAAAGTAGTAAATACTTTTAAGGGGCAACTAACTGAAAATATAATTTATTTATATGAAAACAGTTATTTTTATCATAGTTGGAATTATTTTTGTTATGAAGGGTACATTAATATGAAAAAAGATGAAAACTATATTGTTTTTCTTAATGGAATCGAAAACTCTAATAAAGTAGAAAAAAAAGAGTTGCGTAATGGATATATATTTACAACTCCTAGATTTGGAAAATATAAAATAAATCATAAAGCCAAATTAATAGAACATGATCCTGAAAAAAATGAAATTTATTTTAATGATGTAGCTGATTTACCAGTTTTTTTTAACAAAGAATCCTATGTGGATACCTACAATAACATATTATATGATATTGAAAAAAAATACTTTCACTAACATAATATTATTATAGGATGGTGATGGATTTTAATTAAGGAATTTAACATAATAGTCCTTGGATATAACCACTGATTTTAATGTAGATATGAGCTTTTCAAAGGATGAAATAATCACTATGTTAGATGATTACACTGAAAGCAAAAATGTAAAACTTGGTAAAGAATACTTTGCAGGAAGGCTTTATTTTTATACTTGTGGTTATCCCTTCTTGGTGAGTAAACTATGTAAAATCATAGAGATACATCCTTTCTCTAGGATGTGTTAATATTGAGTTAAAGGCATGGAATTATATTATAATCCCATGCCTTTAAAGCCATTGTTATTTCTTTTTAAGACTTCATAAAAAATACAATTCATGTTATAATATGTAAATAATATATAAAATAACTTTAATATACAATTATTGAAAAGGTGGTATAGAAGTATGGATGAAGTTAAATTTCAACAATGGAGTCAAATTAGAGAACATGGTCTTTTACATTAAGAGATTCAGTAGTAGCAAAAGATTTAAAAATCAGATAGAGTTCTACACTGCAGTTAGAAATTTGTATATTAGAAAATCTTCCTAAATTGTAAAATAAGTTATATTAAAGCACGTGGAGAGGGGATAAAATATGCTGTATTATATTACTATCATTTTTGCATTAATTACAATACCATATTGGTTTATATCACTAACGTTAATATTAAAAAATAAGTTTAATAATAAATGGATACATTTCCTGCTAAAAGATCACGCTTTCAATTTAATTACATCAAATAAATATACATTTAAAACATATATAAAGATAAAAATCACACTATTAATACAGCTTACATCATATATTGTTATTCTTATTTTTTTCATAACTATTCTGAAGTCATCTGATAAGTATGCTGTGTCAATGAAATGTAGTGCTATTGCAGTGTCTTTATTCCTTATAAGTATTATTGGTAATAATCTAATAATAAAGTATTTAGAAAATAAAGATGAAATTTTATGAAACACCATAATGGATAAAAACAATAAATTTTCAAAATACTTCAAATAATTCCTTGACCTTCTCCTAAAAATGTCATATAATGTAACTATGCTTTTATGGAATTCGAGTTATAGATAAAAGTATTTGGTAGAAAAGACATAAATAAAAGGATATGTTAGGTTATATTAAGGGGAAATGTAGGTTAATGAGAGCGTGTCTATATTATGATTAAGTAATTTAAAGGGGAAAATTAGTATAGAGAGGGGGATTAGATGTAATTGATTCAGGTGAGATGCCCAATTTGCAATAATAGATTATTCGATGTGGAAAATAGCTACGTTGGAATGATAGAGATAAAGTGTAATAAGTGTAGAAAACTTCTGGGGGTAAAGAACAATATTAAATTAAGAAAAATAGAATTTTCATATATTATGAGTTAAGATATAAGTTAAAGTATAATAAAACATACCGAGCAATGGAGAATTAACTACCGAATAGCCGGATGGTTGCTAAATTAGCAGTCATTTGGCTATTTTTTTATTTTAACAGAATTTAATCCTTCTAGGGTTAGTTTTTAAAGCCTTTCATTGTGGAAGGCTTTTTTTAGCATCTCCACCTAGGCTTTGAATAGCTTCATAAAAGTTTCAATGAAAAAATTTGAAGCTAGGAGAGATGGATATGAATATTAAGTATGAATTTATTACAGGGGAAGTTCAGGAGGTTATTGTACCTGATGAGCTTATTAAAGTTGTCATGGAGATAGAAAGACAGGTTCATAATAATAATCGCAATGAGAGACGTAGACACAATTCTCTTGAGGAAATGGAGGAGCATGGTTTTCAATTTAGATCTAATGATATTGAAGTTATTGAGAATGTAGAAAAAATATTAATTAATGAGAGTCTTTATAAGGCACTAGGTAAATTATCTTTCGATGAGAGAAAGTTAATTTACCTAGTGTTTTTTCAAAGAAAAACTATTATTTCCATTGCCAAAGAGAGAGGGGTTAGTGAGGGAAACATAAGAAGGATTCTTAAGCTCATATATAAGGAAATAAGAATCCTTTTAAAAAATTTTTAAAAATTTTCAAAAAACTTTCAAAAATAGCTACGAATTCATTGCTACGAAGGCTTTATATATAGAGGGTATTTTTTTGAAGGAGGTTTATTTATGGATATTAATATTAATGTGAACTTTAATTGCAGGGAACTTATCAAGGTTTTAACACTTTCAGCTAGGTTTTTTCAAGCTTTGGATGAGAAGGAGTCTGAGGCTTTAGGTACTGATGGTGAATTACCTAAAGATAAGGAAGAGGGACTGATTTGGAAGTTAGAGGATGCTAAGGAAGAAAAACTAAAGGGACAGGATGCCTATGTGCTTTGTAAGGATGAGGTTACTTTAGGGGACATTAGAGAAAAATTGGCTGCTATGTCTCAAAAGGGGGACCATGAGAGGGTTCGTCAGCTCCTTATTAAGTATGGTGGTGAGAGGCTTTCAGATGTTCCAAGGGAGAATTATGTAGACTTGCTTAAGGAAGCTAATGAGGTGCAGTAAATTAATTTAATTATGAGGAGGAGTTAATTATGTCAGTTAAGGTTAATACTAAGGTTATTACAGGAAAAGTTAGGCTTTGTTATACAAATCTCTTTGAGCCAAGGATTATGGATCTTAATCAGGAGCCTAGGTATAGTGTTTGTATTCTTATTCCTAAGTCAGATAAGAATACTTTGGAAGCTATTATAAAGGGTGTTGAAGGGGCTAAGCTATCTGGAGCTGCTCTTTGGGGTGGTAAGATTCCTATGGATTTGAAGTTGCCTCTTAGGGATGGTGATGAGGAGAGAGGTGAGCATGAGGAGTTTACCAATCATTATTTTATCAATGCTATTTCAAAGGAAAGGCCTGGGGTTGTGGATAGGAGTCTTAGGGATATTTTAGAGCCTGGAGTTGTTTACTCTGGTTGCTATGGCAGAGTTTCTATAAACTTTTATGCCTTTAATCAAGGTGGAAATAAGGGAGTTGGTTGTGGTCTTCAAAATGTGCAAAAGCTTGAGGATGGAGAGTTTTTAAGTGGCAGATCTAGAGCCCAGGACGATTTTGATATGGTGGGGGATGATGATAATGAATCATGGTAAAGAGAGGCTTTTGTCTATTGATATAGAGACTTATTCTAGTAGAGACCTTAGTAAGTGTGGAGTTTATGCCTATTGTGAGGCAGAGGATTTTGAGATCCTACTTTTTGCCTATGCCTTTGATGATGAGGAGGTTAGGGTTATAGATTTAAAGTGTGGTGAGGAAATACCTAGGGAAGTTATGGAGGCTTTAACTAGTGAAGATGTTATTAAGACTTCCTTTAATACTAACTTTGAGAGGATATGTATATCTAAGTATTTTAACTTGGACCTTGTAATAGAGCAGTGGAGGTGTACTGCTGTAAATGCTCTTTTATTAGGACTTCCAGGGAGTTTAGAGGGAGCTTTAAATGCTATGGAGATGAAGGAAGGAAAACTTAAGGAAGGTAAGGACCTGATTAAATATTTTTCCATGCCTTATAACTATGGAGAGGATGGACAACCCTTAAGACATGTACCAGAGGATGATTTTGTTAGGTGGCAGCTTTTTACTGTGTATTGCAGAAGAGATGTGGAGGTGGAGAGGGCTCTTAGAAAAAGGTTGTGTAAGTTTAGACTCACTCCTAAGGAAGAAAAGCTATGGCACCTGGATCAAAGGATTAATGATTATGGAATTTTAGTTGATGAGGATCTTATAGCTAGTGCTAGAGAATGTGCAAGGGAAAGCCAGGATTATATAAAGGAAGAAATAACAAAGGTTACAGGAATTGAAAATCCTAATAGCAATGAAAAGTTAAAGAGTTGGCTCTTAGATAGGGATGTTTATACAGATAGTCTTAGTAAGGAGTCTATAGAAAGGCTGTTAAACCGTGATATCAGTGATGAAATTAAGTCAGTGCTGAGATTAAAGTTAATCCTTTCTAAGACCTCTATTAAAAAGTATGAAGCTATGGCTAGTGCCATGGGGAAGGATAGGAGAATTAGAGGATTGTTTCAGTTTTATGGAGCTAGTAGAACTGGAAGATGGGCTGGGAGGCTTGTTCAGGTGCAAAATTTACCTAAGACCACCTTAGATGACCTGGATATAGCCAGGGATCTTTTAAAAAGTAGAGATTATTATGAACTGGACATGTGTTATCCAAGTGTGCCTAGGGTTCTAAGTGAACTTATAAGGTCATCCTTTATTCCTAAGGAGGGCTCTAGATTTATCATTGCAGATTATAATGCCATTGAAGCTAGGGTTATAGCTTGGCTGGCAAATGAAAAATGGAGATTAAATGTTTTTAATTCCCATGGAAGGATTTATGAAACCTCTGCTGCTAAAATGTTTCATGTGGATGAGAAAGAGGTTACCAAGGGCAGTATTCTTAGGGAAAAGGGAAAGATTGCAGAGCTTGCTCTAGGTTATCAAGGAGGTAGGGGAGCATTGCTTTCCATGGGAGCTTTAAAGATGGGCCTTGATGATAAGGAGGTTACTAACTTAGTTATCACCTGGAGGGCTGCCAACAGAAATATTGTAAAGCTGTGGAAGAATATTGAGAGAGCTGCTTTAAAATCTGTAATCCATGGAAAGGTTGTAAAGATGCGTAATGGGATTACTTTTTCCATGGAGGATGGAATTTTGTTTGTAACCCTGCCTTCAGGAAGAAGCCTTGCCTATATAAATGCGAGAGTAAAGAGGGATTTTAGACTTAATAAAAATGTCCTTACCTATGAAGGGGTTGATCAAAATAAAAAGCAGTGGGGAGTCCTTAAAACCTATGGAGGTAAGCTTACGGAAAACATTGTACAAGCTATAGCTAGGGATTGTCTTGGAGAGGCTATGTTAAATCTTGAAAAGGCTGGATATAAATGCGTTATCCATGTCCATGATGAAGTGGTTTTGGAAGTGCCTCAGGGCTTTGGTTCTGTTAAAGAGGTGGAGGAAATCATGAGCCTGCCTATACTTTGGGCTATGAATTTACCTTTAACAGCTGAGGTTAATGAAAGTAGTTATTATAGAAAATTTTAAGAAAAGGGAGTATGTAAGTTATGAAGGAAACGAATATTCAAGGTTCATTAAAGTATGAAGGAAGCCTTGCTCTATCAGTGGGGAAAAGCAGAAGGGATAAGCAGTGGGATAATGTAAATGTCACATGGGGACAGCTAATAGAAAAACTTAGCAGTACTGTTTATACCTCTGAAACTTTGGAGGAGTATAAAAATTCGCCTAAGGATCTTCAGGATAATATAAAGGATGTGGGTGGCTTTGTAGGTGGTACTTTAAAGGAAGGTAGAAGGACAAAGGCTTCTGTCATGGATAGGCAACTACTGACTTTAGATTGTGATTATGCCACTTCCTACCTATGGGATACCTTGGATATGTTATTTGATTTTGCTGCAGTTATATACTCTACCCATAAGCATTGTGAAGATAGACCTAGATTTCGCCTAGTAATTCCTTTAAATAGAAGGGTGACACCTGAGGAATATGAAGCTATAGGAAGAAAGGTTGCTAAAGATATAGGCATGGATTACTTTGATGATAGTACCTATGAGCCTTCTAGACTTATGTATTGGCCTTCAACTAGCAGTGATGGAGAATTTGTCTTTCACTATAAGGATGCTCCATGGCTTAATGCAGATCAGGTTTTAAATTCCTATGAAAATTGGAAGGATAGAAGTACTTGGCCAGAATCCTCTAGGGTTAATAAACACAGGAGAGCTTTAGCTAATAGGCAAGGCTCTCCAAGGGAAAAGGCGGGAATCATAGGAGCCTTTTGCCGTAGCTATTCCACTCCCCAGGTTATAGATAAGTTTTTAAATCATATATATATTCCTACTATGGACAAGGATAGATATACCTATGTAAAGGGCTCTACCTCTGGGGGACTTGTAATTTATCAGGAAGGAGATTTTGCTTACTCCTATCACAGTACAGATCCTATATCAGGGCTCCTTTGTAATGCCTTTGATTTAATGAGGCTTCATAGCTTTGGACATCTAGATGAAGGAGTACCTGAGGATACACCAAGTATTAAGCTGCCCTCCTACAAGGCTATGATAGACTTTGCTAGAAATGATAATCAGGTAAAGTTAACTATTGGAAAGGAACGGCTTTTGCAAGCTAAGGTGGATTTTAAGATTGAGGAAGAGCTTAATGGTGATGAGGCTAACCAATGGATGCAGCACTTAGAGGTGGATAAGCTAGGGCAGTACAAGTCCACCATAGAAAATATTAGTTTAATTCTTGAGAATGACGAAAATCTAAAGGGGAAAATAGCTTTAAATGAATTTTCTCATAGAACTATGATTAAGGGTAATCTGCCCTGGCATAGGCTTCTTAATAAAAAAGAAGGGGATCAGTGGAAGGACAGTGACGATTCATCTTTAAGGCATTATATAGAAAAGGTTTATAGGATAACTAGTCCCATGAAGATTAATGATGGTCTTTTAATTGTAGAGGAGAAAAATAAGTTTCATCCCATTAGAGATTACTTTAATTCCTTAGTGTGGGATGGAGTTAAAAGAGTTGACAACCTATTTATAGATTACCTAGGAGCTAGTGATACTAAATATAACAGAATGGTTACAAGAAAGGCTTTAGTTGCTGGAGTGGCTAGGATTTTTAATCCAGGCGTGAAGTTTGATTATATGCTGGTTTTAGTTGGAAAACAAGGTGTAGGTAAGAGTCATATTTTAAGCCTTCTAGGGCAAAACTGGTACTCTGATTCATTTAACACAGTGCAAGGGAAAGAAGCCTATGAACAACTTCAAGATGCTTGGATTATAGAAATGGCAGAGCTTACTGCTGCAAAAAAAGCAGAGACGGAGGCAGTAAAACACTTTATATCTAAGAGGGAAGATATCTATAGAGTTGCCTATGGAAAGAGGGTTACAAAGTTTCCAAGGCAGTGTGTATTCTTTGGAACCACCAATGAAATGGACTTCTTAAAGGATAAAACAGGGAATAGAAGGTTTTGGCCTGTAATGGTAGAGAAACATAGAATTAAAAAGAATTTATGGAGAGAGGATATAAAGGCTGAAATCCACCAGATTTGGGCAGAAGCTGTGGAGCTTTGGAAGATGGGGGAAGAGTTATTCTTAGAGCTAGAACTAGAAGAGCAAGCAGTTAAAATCCAAGAGAAGCACACAGAGAGAAGTTCCATGGAGGGATTGATTCATGAATACCTTGAAATGTCTCTTCCTGAAAATTGGGAGGACCTTGATGTGGCAGCTAGAAGAAATTATATTCATGGAACTAACTTTAAAGAAGATGCAATACCCACTAAAAAAAGAGATAAAATATGTGCCATGGAGATATGGGTGGAGCTATTACAAGGAGATCCTAAGTACATGAAACCTATGAATTCTAGAGAGATTAATGATGTGCTCCGTGTCCTTGAGGATTGGGAACCCTATAACATGGGCACAGGAAAGCTGAGATTTGGTAAAAATTATGGATGTCAAAGAGCATTTATAAGAAAGAATAAGGTTGAAACTAGGCTTGAA
>NZ_DJBA01000026.1:0-6998 GCF_002435615.1 Clostridium sp. UBA5988
GCTAGTCATCGGATAAGATGTTACTAGCAATACAAAATTTAATAGAATACTTAAATAGAAATTTTATTAAGGATGAAATTTTAGAAAATGAGGTGAGTAGAATGACAAAAACATTATATGATCCAGAGGTTGAAAAGAGGGGTATTGAAAAGGGGAAATTGGACGGAAAGATAGAAGGTAAGGCAGAGTTATTAGTAAAACAATTGTTAAAAAAATTTAAAAATTTACCTGAAGAATATGAGAAAAGGATAATGAATTTACCCATTAATGCCATTGATAAAATTGGGATGGATATCTTTGATATAAATTCTGTGGAGGAATTGGAAGAGTATTTTAAGATATAGATAAGTAATAGTTAATAATAAATATATATACCCTGAATTATCCACCGAATTTATTTTTAAAGGATTTATTGAAGATATTTCCTTAGATAATGAATTCGGTGTATTTTGTATTTACTTTTATTGGTGTACAATTAATTTATATTTAGTTTTAGAGCTATGTTAGGAAAATTAAAAAAGGAGTATATAACTATGATAGAATATGGTAGAAGTATAAGATGGTTTAATAATTATAAAGATGAAATTGATTTTTCAAAATCAAACAAATTTGATTTTATGCAAATTTGGTTTAGTAAAGGGGAATTAGTACTTGATAAGGTATTATTTCCTAAAGAAGAATATGTATTAAATTCAAAATTCCCAGTAATAATTCATGCTGTATATGATATTGATGATTATGATAAATATAATAATGAATTGATTAGGATATTAAAATATTTAAATCATACAGAGGTTATTATACATCCCGTATGTAAAAGTCTTATCATAAATTCTCAAACTATAAATCTGCTTGCTGACAACATTTATAAGACTAACCAACTATTAAAAAAGAACAATATAAAACTTTATATTGAGAATAATAGTGTAATGGACAAGATTAACTATACACCAAGTGACTTAAAAGTAGTATTTGATAAAAATCCAGATGTTGAATTACTCCTTGATATTGCTCATATAGATGACTATAATCATTTAGAAGAAATACTTAAAGTGAAATTTCCTAAATGCATACATATAGCAGATAAGCATTTTGATGTAGAGCATGAACATCTTCCTATTGGACAAGGTGAACTTGACTTTAGGTTAATTTTCCAAAATTACTTAAAGGACTATGATGGAAAAATCATATTTGAAGTTGTTGATACAGATGAGGAAATTTTAGAATCTAAAAAAATAATTCAAAATATAATTGAAGATTCAAAGAAGGAAAATACAACTAAGTAAATTTATAATAATGAGGCTACAAAATAGGGCACGAAATATCGAGTATAAATATGTTTATAAAGATACTATTAAATTGGGAGTGAGAAGAATGGATTGGATAAAAAATTTAAATGAGTCTATAAATTATATAGAAGAAAACCTTCATGGGGAAATATCCTATGAAACTATTTCAAAAATTGCTGGATGTTCTGTCTACAATTTTCAAAGAATGTTCTCATATATAGCGGACAAGCCTTTATCGGAGTATATAAGAAACAGACGATTAACAATGGCAGCCTTTGATTTATTAAATAGCACAGAAAGAATAATTGATATTTCTTTAAAGTATGGATATGAATCTCAAGATTCATTTACCAGGGCATTTAAAAAATTTCATGGAGTACTACCTTCAAGTGTTAGAAATGAAACTGTACAGCTGAAATCCTGTCCTAAGCTCTCCTTTCAAATTTCAATAAAAGGAGAAAATCATATGAATTATCAAATTGAACAGTGGCCTGAATTTAGAGTAATGGGAGTATCACATAAAGTAAAAACAGCCCAGGCCTTTGAAGTAATTCCTCAAATTTGGGAAAACTCATGGAAGGATGGAACTATGAAAATGTTCCTTGACAACTTTCCCGACTATAGACCTGCAGGTTTTTTAGGAATTGCTCAAGGAGGACAATGGGGAGAGTCGGAAGAAATGGAATACATCATAGCAGTAACAAATCATGTTGATGTACCAAACTGCAAACATGTTCCAGTACTTGAAGGAATGAAGGAGTTTACTTACCCTGCTGCAACATGGGCAATTTTTGAAGCTAATGGAGAACTGCCAGATGCAACTCAAAAGGTTTATAAACAATTTTATAGTGAATGGCTTCCTAATTCAGGATATGAATTAGCTGATCTTCCTGTAATTGAATGCTATATGCAAGAAAATCATCAAGAAGTTTGGATTGCTATTATTAAAAAGTAGAAAATATTAAATAATTACAACTTATTAAAAAAATTCCAAAATAACTTTTAGAATCGTTAGCATTTATATAACTAGCTATGTCATCTTAGTTTAAAGTTTAATCTATTCAAAACACTGCAGATTCAGAAATAAATATGCAGTGTTTTTTAGCAATTTGAGGATATAAAATATTTAGATTATAAATCAATGCAGAGACGCTAGTGTAAATCATCAAGATAATTACTAAGGCTGTCTATGGTAAAATTATTTTAAATTTACTTTTATTGGTGTATAATTAGTTTTAGAGTTAATAATTAATCTAATCAATAACATTTATAGAGGTGAAGTGCTTGATAAAAAATAAAAGAAGTAACAATATATACACTCCAGGTATTTTTGCTCTTTTTGGAATGTCAATAGGATCTAACTTAGCTACAACTTTGTTTTCTTATCCTTGGCGTGGCATAATTGGAATGTATTCTGGTCTTATTATTGGGTTTTTATTAGGGAAGCTAGTAGATTATGTAGCTATGAAAAAGGAAAAATAATTAAAGATACTATAACATTCAAAATTGAATGTGTATTATTTTACTACGTAATTCAATTTATATAATGCACCCATGCGATATAAAATAATGATTAATATACTAGTATCAGAAGATACGTAAATTATAGAGGAGTTATAGTTAATGAGTAAAACAGGTTATTTAATATTAATGGTAATAATAATATTTTCATATAAACCATTAGAAAATATCTTTAAAAAACTTTTTAATAAATCAATAAATTATCAACTATGGGAAAGTAAGGGGTATTACGCTTGGGGGCTAATACTATTAATTATATATTTAGTTGTTAATCCCATTGATTATATAGTAAAAGTTCCTGTAAACAATAAGTGGGGGATTATGGCTATATTATATGTTGGTATTAGTACAATTTTTACTTGTATATATAATATAAATATTTATTATCCACGAAAAAGTAATAAATTTAGATGTTTTCATTATGGAGTAATACAACCCATATTTGAAGAAGTGGCCTTCCGTGGACTAATTTTACCTATGACAGTCTATATATTAGGAGATCATGCTGAGGCTATTATTTTGTTAAATGGAATTATTTTCATGGCATTTCATTTGAATTATTGGTCTTTTAATAAAGAAAATGTATCAATGTTTTTTTCTTTTCTAATTATTGGAGTATACTTTAGCTATATAGCTTTAATTACTCAATCAATTATCTATCCAATATTATGTCATATCATAATTAATGGAGGTAATACACTTTACAGAAATCTAAAGTACGAATGTAGATAAAAAAGTTAATTTCATAGGAAGATGAGGAACAATGATTTGAAGGAATTTATAGTTATATATTTCTTAGTTATATTACTTGAACCAGGATTAACGTTGCTGCATGAAATTGGACATGGGATTCCACTATTGCTGTTTACTAAGGGAGATGTGAAAATTGAAATAGGTAATTCTTACTTGAGTAAAAAGGTACAGCTAGGTAGGTTTCTAATAGAATTTAGAGGATATAATTCAATAATGGATATTTCATATGGACGAGTTTATGGTGAATTTGTGAATAATAGAATTAAGGCAATAATAATAGCGTTATCAGGACCAATGGTTTCACTAATGCTATTTTTAATATCACTAATAATTCTTAGTAGTAATACTATAAGTGAATATTACATATTAGAATTAATATTAAAGGGTATTAAGTGGAATACCATTGGGAAAACGATAATTACATTAATACCTATAAAATATAACTTTCATCCATATACTTCTATGAAGAGTGATGGGTATAGAGTTGTGGAGTTATTAAAACTAAGGTAAAACACTAAATTAATTTTAGAGTTAATAATTAATTATAAACCATAGGGAACAAATAAAGGGGAGTATATTAAGTGGATTTAAAATCATGGAACGATGATATTAAGGAATTAAGAAAGATAATATTGAAACCAGATAAAATTCAAGAAAGTAAAAGCTTGGCTTTAAGTTTGCATTCAATGGTCCATTTATCCATTATGTCAGGAGTAGATAAAAAAACTTTTGAAGATGAATTATGGGAAGGGTTAGATGAAAATACATTTAGAACTTCACAAAATCAAAAGGGCCGTACTATCGCCTATGGCATTTGGCATTGTACTAGGATAGAGGATATAACAATGAATTTATTAGTTGCAGGCGATAAACAGATATTTAATAGGGGAAATTGGCAAGAAAAAATCAACTCCAATATCACAGATACTGGTAATGCAATGTTAGAAGATGATATTATGGAATTTAGTAAAAATATAAATATGGAAGAATTAAAAAATTATAGAATTGAAGTAGGAAGAAGGACAAGAGACATAGTAGAGAATCTTTCCACTGAGGATATGAAAAGAAACTTTGATAAACATAGATTACAACGTATATTAGATGAGAGAGCAGTATTGGATGTGAAGGCATCAAATTGGCTTATTGATTTTTGGGGTAGAAAGAATGTAGCGGGAATTATATTAATGCCAATGACGAGACATCAAGTGATACACATAAATGAATCATTAAGTGCAAAAAAGAAGTCAAAATCAAAGGCTTTATAACAGGAGGATATAAATGAAGATTAATGACATTATTATTTCAGTGCTTTTAATTTTAATAATTTTAAAGCAGCTAAAATATATAAAAGCCTTAATAATACCAATAAGAAAAAGGCTTATAGAGATTGTTGTTGTATTGTTTGGTATTATTATTCTCATAGGCATTATGTATTTTTATGCTAATACATGGATTCATTATGTAATAGGAATGTTATGTATTCTTACGTTTATAAGCAGCTGGATTAAGGGAGGAATTAGCTCCCAAGGTTTTATATCAATGTATAGATATAAAGAGCTTATATTGTGGAATGAGATTGAGAAAGTTAAAGTAACTAATTCAAAGGATGTAAAAGTTAAACTATTTGGTGGTTTTATGGAGCAAACCTTTCATTTTAAAACCAGTGATTACCATAAAGTTATTAATGTTTTAAAAGAAAAATTACCTGTGGAAGCAGAGTTAGCAATCAATAATTATAAATAATGATTAAAAAAAGCTATTGATTTTATATGACTTAACATAAAATGCAATAGCAAATAAAAAGGAGTTTTAGTTATGGGCATTGATTATGGTGCAATTTTAATTTTCACTATTATGGGGATATATTTTATAGTTAAGTATATTAAAAATAAAAGAAGTTCTAACTTAGTTGCTATTTTTATGACAATTACGGGTATATTTTATAAGCAAAATTATAGTTTGTATAACAATGTAAGTGAATCAGCACAAATAGTTATTAATATAATTTATTGGATTTCTATCTTAGCTTTATTAATAGTTGGCTTTATTAATAGAAAGACTAAGAAGGTAATATGATCAAACCACAAATTTGTATAGTCTTATGGTTATTACATAAAATAAGACTGAAAGGTGGTTATTCTATGAAAAAATTTACTGTTATATTATTAATTTTAGTAACCCTTATATTTAGTGCATCTATTACAACAACAGCCTTTGCGGAAAATGTATTTGAAGAAGGTTTTTATCGAATTTCAGATTTTAATCCTTCAAGTGATGGTTCTTATTATGTTGAAAATATTTCCACATCTAGTGTATATGTCATTATTTTTAATGAAAATCTCATTGCAACACAAATTTTACTTTTAGAACCAAAATCAGTAAAGTATAATTTAGTTCCACTTAAACCTGAACATAGAGTTGTAGTCGTTGGTGATGGTCAGGTACATATTGATAAAGGGGCACAATAATATAATTTTTTATCTTTATAAATTCATTTTTAAAAACACTATTTTAATTAGGAAATAAAAATACCACATTATTCTATTTTGGAAAATGTGGTATTTTTCAAGTAATCACTTAATTTTAATTACTACACCTTAATTTACTTATCTTTATATATTTCTAAATACTTTTTATAATTATAGTCCACTACATCAACATAATTTGCAGTTTCTTTATAAGGGATATTATTTAGTGTTGCACCATCACTTGAATAATTACTATCCTGTAACCATTCAGTGGTAATATTCATTCCCGCATTATAGGCTGCAACTACAGTGTTTTGCTCAGAAAAATTTTTCTGAAGGATAGAAATAAAAAACACACCATATCGAATATTAGTATCTGCATCAAACAAATCATCATAGGTGGTAGAACTTTCTCCTAACTGAGGTTTTAGCCAGTTAAATGTATCCTCTGTTAGCTGCATTAAACCTCTTGCTTTAGCTGAAGAAATAGCCTGGTTATTAAAATTGCTTTCCTGTTTTATCATTGCATACACCAAATATTTATCAACATCAAACTCTTTACAATATTTATTTATAGAATCTTTATACTCAATCTGAAAGGTTTCTTGTTCATGAGGATTTTTACTGTTAAAAGAATAAATAAATAACATACCCCAACTAATAATAATTAAAATAAATAAAAGGTTTTTAAAACTAAATCTTTTTTTCTTCAAAAAAGTTCCTCCTCAAAGCCTTATTTACCATAGGCGAAATAGTTATAGCCTTTCTTATATTTTAATACTTATCTATAACTAGCTTATTTAATTTAATTATAGATTAAAACACTTAAGGAATTCATTACAAATTTCTTAAGTGTTTAATATATTTATTATATATTAAGGAAATATTTTATCAAAAGTAGGCTAAAAAACGTATAAGAACAAATGTTTGTGTATATAATTAATATATAGCTATAAAATATATTTAA
>NZ_DJBA01000026.1:7064-7536 GCF_002435615.1 Clostridium sp. UBA5988
TATCACCTAGAATTTCAAACTAGAAATGATAGCACCATGATAGTTAGAATGTTTGAATATGGCTTTAAAAAGGCGAAGGAAGAAGCAGATGAAAGTAGCCATATTAAGAAGATTATTTTTCCTAAACAAAAGGTCATATTTTTTGAAGAAAATAAAAATATAGAGGATAAATTAAGGTTAAATATAGTATTTCCTGATAGTCAAGAAATTGATTATACAGTACCCGTGCTTAAGTATTGGGAATACTCAGATGAGGAACTTATACATAAAAAGATGTATCCACTTATTCCACTACAATTATTTCAATTAAAAAAGGAATTAATAAAGGTAAACAAGAATAATAACATTGAAAAGATGAAAGAATTATCCTATAAGGCAAAAAAACTAGCAACAAAATTAGCCAATGAATCTAAGGAACTCTTCGATTCTAATGAAATCCTTGGAGAAGACTTTCATTAACAGAGTTCTTAGC
>NZ_DJBA01000067.1:0-11815 GCF_002435615.1 Clostridium sp. UBA5988
AATGTTCATATAAATTCTCTCCAAGATTTATCACTTTAATCAACTACAGAGCCTTTAGTTATATAAATATATTGCTCTACATAGGTAAAAATAAATGTAGCACAGGGAGAAAAATTAAATAAAGTGTATTGACACTATATAGATGATAGTCTATATTATTTATATAGACACTTATCTATATAAGGAGGCGTTAAAATGAATTATGAAGAAAATGCAAAAATTATAAAGGCATTATCTGATCAAAATAGGTTAAAAATAGTAGATATATTATCCTGTGGTGAAAGATGTGCATGTGATATTCTAGAACATTTTGATTTTACACAACCAACTCTTTCCCATCATATGAAGGTGTTGATGGATTGTGGTCTTGTTGAGAGTAGAAAGGATGGACTGTGGAGTCATTATTCTTTAAATAATACTAATTGTAATAAATTAATATTATTTTTAACAAGTGTTACAACAGATACAGAGGAGTGTATTTGCAAAGAAAAAGAAAAGTGTAAATGTAAATAAATCCATGTTAAATATAGATATTTATAAAATAAAAAGTGTAAAAAACGTTATACTAATTAGTTATGAATGGAGGAGTAAATATGAAACCAAAAGTGGCATTTATATGTGTTCACAATTCTTGTAGATCTCAAATGGCGGAGGCCTTAGGAAAGTTATATGAAGGAGAGGTTTTTGAAAGTTATTCTGCAGGGACCCAGCTAAGACCTACAATAAATCAAGATGCGGTTAGAATAATAAAAGAGTTATATAACATTGATATGAATGAGACTCAGAAATCAAAACTACTAGGAGATATACCTGAAGTAGATATAGTTATTAAAATGGGTTGTAATGTTGTATGTCCTATTTTACCGGGAAAACATATAGAGGATTGGGGATTAGAGGATCCAACTGGAAAGTCCGATGAAGAATTTATTAAAACTGCTAAAATTATTGAAGAAAAAATTAAGAATTTAGCTAAGAGAATAAAAAATAAAGAAATTGAATTATAGGAGGTTTATCTTATGGGTAATAATAAAGAAAATAGTGGAAAAGGGTTAGGTGTTTTTGAAAGATACTTAACTCTATGGGTTGCCCTTTGTATTGTAGTGGGAATATTGGTTGGTCAGTTTTTGCCTATGATACCTAATACTCTAAATAAGTTTGAGTATTATAATGTGTCAATACCTGTGGCTATACTTATATGGTTAATGATATACCCTATGATGTTAAAGATTGATTTTGGAAGTATAATTAATGCCACTAGAAAACCAAAGGGACTTATAGTTACTTGTACAACTAATTGGCTTATTAAACCTTTTACAATGTATGCTATATCAGCATTTTTCTTCTTTATAGTATTTAAGGGTATAATAGCACCAGAACTTGCTAAGGAGTATTTAGCTGGAGCAGTGCTTTTAGGAGCTGCACCATGTACAGCTATGGTATTTGTGTGGAGTCACTTAACTAAAGGGGATCCTTCCTATACTCTAGTTCAGGTAGCAGTTAATGACTTGATTATTTTAATTGCCTTTGCTCCTATTGTAGCTTTTTTACTAGGGGTTGGAGATGTAGTTATACCTATAGAAACTCTTGTATTGTCAACAGTTTTATTTGTAGTTATACCATTAGCACTGGGATTTATAACTAGAACATTAATAATTAAAAACAAAGGAATAGATTATTTTAATAATGTATTTTTAAAGAAGTTTGATAATGTTACTATAATAGGATTATTACTGACTTTGATTATATTATTCTCATTCCAAGGTGATACTATTTTAAATAATCCTGTTCATATAGTATTAATTGCAGTACCACTTATAATTCAAACCTTCCTTATATTTGGAATAGCTTATATTTGGGCAAAACTTTGGAAGTTGCCACATTCTATAGCAGCACCAGCAGGAATGATTGGAGCAAGTAACTTTTTTGAATTAGCAGTAGCAGTAGCAATTTCATTGTTTGGATTACAATCAGGTGCTGCATTAGCTACAGTGGTAGGTGTATTAGTAGAAGTTCCTGTGATGCTTACCCTTGTTAGAATAGCTAATAATAGTAGAGGATGGTTTACTAAAGAGGGAGAGTAGTTTAATTTTTATGTCTTAATAAATAAGTAATAAATTTGTAAGCTTTAAGTAATAAATATTAACCTCATAAGATTTAAAATAAGTATATGAACTTAAGGAGATGGTCTTATGGGAAAAAAGAAAAAGGTTAGAAAAACAAGAAGATTTATATTGAAGTTACTAGTAATAGTTATATTAGGTATGTGTACTACAAATTATTTGATCAATAAATTTCATTTGAAATCAGAGGGATATTTTATTATTAATGATTATGACAAAGTAGTAGTAAATAAAAATTATGCTTTAACATCAGATTATAAGCCAAAGGATTTAGTTCCAGTAGATATAGAATTCTTACCTGAATCCACAGAAGAAGAAAGATATATGACAAAGGAGTCTGCTAAGGCTTTAGAGGAACTGGTAGATGCTGCTTCAAAGGATGGGGTTTACTTATATGGTTTATCAGGCTATAGATCTTATAAAACACAAAAAAACTTATATGAATATAATGTGGAAACCCAAGGAAAATCTTATTCAGATAAATATGTAGCAAAGCCTGGAGCAAGTGAGCATCAACTAGGAGAGGCTATGGATTTAGCAACTAGTTCTGGATGGATATCTGAAGGATGTCCAGAAGCTAATTGGATAGCTAATAATGCATATAAATATGGATTTATAGTAAGATATGAGTCGGGAAAAGAAGATATAACAGGATATAATTATGAACCTTGGCATGTGAGATATGTGGGTAGTGAAATGTCAGAAAAGATTTATAATGATGGAATAACCTTAGAAGAATTTGCTGAAATTAATTAAATAATATATAAACATAGAATGAATCAAAAGATATAAAATCAATTTTATAACATTAAAGAAGCCAAGTTATATAAGGGAATATAGCTTGGCTTTTGCATTTAATACTATATTATATATTTTATAACTTTATTATTAAATATAGAGTCAATTTCTGAACTGAAAAATTCTTTCATCTCGTCTAGTTGCTCTTTTGTATATACATATTTACCATATCCAAATTGTCCATATTTATATTTTCTTTCCTCATCAACCATAGGAAGTGTTGTTTCAGGAAATACTTCTAGAATTATATTTTTAGCTCTAGGAGTATACCTATGAGATATTATTTCAAATGTAACAGGAGTAGTTAAGTTATCAGGAAGCTTATCCTTAAGGTTTAATAAAAGTTGTTTATAATCGTTTTTCCAACCTTCATAAAGAAATACTGGTGCAATAATAAAACCTATAGGATACCCAGCATTAGCCACCTTTACACTAGCTTCTATTCTTTTATCTATAGAAGCGGCTCTATTTTCAAAGTCACTGATTACTCTATCTGTATTTAAAGTAAATCGAATTTCAGTATGACCCTTGTGGTCTATATTTAATAGACTATCCACATCATTAAACTTTGTAACAAAACGAAATAATCCATGATCACTATTAGCAAAGAATTCTATAGCTTTTTTTAAACTATTAGTATAAGGTTCTATAGGGATAGGATCAGAGGTGGCAGAGCCTTCAAATAAAGTTTTGGAAGGTAATCTTTCTTTAATATATTCATTTGCTTGATTTAGAATATCATCTATATTTACATTAATCTTTATATAAGGTTTATCTCCTAGATTTGTATTTAAGTAACAATATTGACAATGGGCAATACAACCGGACACTAGGGGTAACTGCCAATTAGCAGATGGTTTACAGGATTGAAATTTACTTCTTTTTTTTATACCCACAACTAGGGTATTCTTACCTTCACGATAAAAGCTATGCAAATTTTCACCAGGAATTCGTTCTTTAATCTTATTAGAAGTTAATTTTATTATTTCTATATTTTTATTATCCTTAAAAGTGTTATAAATATTTTTGCCTATTTCATAATCCAAGGATCCTTTTTCAAATAATATTCTTTTAGGAATAAACATTAAGTTCTTTAGTAGAAGCTATGGGCTTCAAACTAAAGGTCACCTCCTTTATATTTAATAGGAATATTCTTTACATATATGATAATATTATGTGTAATAGATGAATGTTTTAATTTAGATGATATGGTATAATGGGTGTAATTTACAGTGGTACATAAATAGTTATCTAAAGGTAATATAAAACATAGAAAAATAATTTTATAATAAAGGGGGTCATATTATTGCATGTTAAAACTTTGGTAAATGGATGGAAAAATTCTATAAAAGATTCAGTAAAAAGATTTCCTATACCCATATTTTTATCTATAGCTGCAGTTATAACTTTAATATATATGGGAGAAAGTATTGGAAGTGACGAGGAATTAAGACGTGTTGTTATGACTTTAGTACTTGGTATTCCAGTATATATTTGCATTGAATTATATTTTGAAAGAAGAAATAAATCTAATGAGAAGTTTAAATATTTAATTTATATTATTGCAGCTATTTGTTTAGCAGTCTACGGATATTTTTGTCTTGAAGATTTAAATATGGTTCAGGTTACTAGATATGTTGGTCTTATTATAATATTTATTACAGGATTCTTTTTTACTCCATATATCTATAAGGATGGAAGTTTTGAAATGTATGTAATAAAGGTTTTAGGAAGATTTTTTACAACAGTTTTATATTCTATAGTTTTATATTTAGGACTAATAGCAATATTGTTCACCGTAGATTATCTTTTAGGAATAGAAGTTAAATATGAGATATATTATTATACATGGCTTATAGTTGTAGGAGTTTTTGCACAATGCTTCTTTCTTGGAGGAATGCCAGAAAAGGAAGAAGTTATAAAGGTTGAAAAGTATCCAAAGGTGTTTAAGATATTAATGCTTTATATAATTATGCCATTAATTTCTATATACACAATAATCTTATATATATATTTTGCTAAGATAATTATTACTAGACAGTGGCCTGAAGGATTAGTTTCTCATTTAGTATTATGGTATGGAGTAATATCAGCAGGAACCTTGTTTTTAACTTCACCAGTAAAGGAAAATAGTCCTTGGGTAAGCAAGTTTGTAAAGGTGTTTCCAAAGGCAATACTTCCTCTTATAGTACTTATGTTTATTTCTATGGGAATAAGAGTTAATGCCTATGGAATAACTGAAAATAGATATTTTGTTTTAGCACTAGGGATTTGGGTCTTTGGAATAATGGTATATTACTCAATAATTAAGAAAGTAAAAAATATTATACTCCCAATATCTCTTGCTATAATTACTTTTATATCAATTTGTGGACCTTTGAGTAGTTATAGTTTATCTAAGTATAGTCAAAATAAAAGATTTGAAAAGTTCCTTATAAAAAATAATATGATTGAAAATGGTAAAATAGTTAAAGCTATAGATCCAGTTTCTAAAGATGATCAAATAGAGCTCAATAGTATTTTGGATTATTTTAATAGAAAACATGAATTAAAGGATATTAAATATTTGCCAGGTAATTTTACTATAAGTGATACAGAGAGGGTACTAGGAATAACTTATTCTAATTTAAATTATGAAAGTAGATATGAACATTTTTATTTTACAAGTGAAGAAATATTAGAGCCTATAGAAATAAAGGACTATGATTACCTTTTTAACATTATAAGTTATCAAAGTGCTGCTAATAAGAATTCTTATGGAATTACAGTTGACTATAATAAAGCATCTAATGAACTTAAGATATTAGAGAAAGGTAAACAGATATATAATAAAAATTTAAATGAGTATTTTAATAGGATAATAGATAAATATGGTGATAATAAAACAAACTCCATACCTGTAGAAGATATGCAATTTGAAGATGAAACAGATAAAGTTAAAATGAAAATAAAAATTGATAACTTTTCTGGTCGTAGGGATTTAAATTATGACCATATAGAGTCTACAGAAATTCAATTTTCCGTATTTGTAAAGGTAAAGTAAAAGAACAATAAAATTATGTAAGAATAATTTGCCTACTAAATTGAAACAATATTATAGAAATAAACTTTAGGAGGCATTCTTATGACTAAATTAAAATGTGATGCATGTAGTTGTGCATATAATAATGATTATTATTGCTGCATTGATTCTATTCAAGTAGGTGGAAGAGAAGCTACTCATAAATCTTCTACTTGTTGTGATAGTTTTGCAGAAAAAAGTGGAGCTATGTCAAATAGTAATCAAAGACCTAATCCAGAAATGGTAGTAGGATGTGAAGCTACCAATTGTGTTTATAACGAAAACCATAAATGTGATGCTTCGGAAATTTGTATTTCTGGAGACCATGCATGTAAGCCAAGAGAAACAGAGTGTGCTACATTTCATTGCAAGTAAAGAAAAATACTATAAGTAAATATAAAGAACACGCTACTACTATGAAATTTTCTGATTAAGTTCGGTCAAATTTTATAGTAGTAGTTTTTTACGTATATAAGTATTTAAAAAATTAAACATATATAAGGAAAAGATATATATATTGTAATAACTTATCTACTGATATATGATTAAATAAAGAGACTAACATTAAATTCAAAAATATAAGATCTATTTACAAAAATAAATAGGATAAATTAAGGAGGAATGGGTTTGAAAAAGGAAATAAAAGATTATATTATAATAACTTTTGGATTAATTTTAATAGCTATAGGTATTCATTTCTTTCTGGTCCCACACAATTTAGCAGCTGGAGGACTTACTGGGCTTGCTATGGTAATAAACCATTATATTCCTAACCTTAGTATTGGTATTATAATGCTTATAGGGAACATATTTTTCTTTGTAATAGGTTTTATTTTTATTGGAAAGGCATTTGGAACAAAAACTATATATTCTAGTCTTATGCTTTCAGTAATAATATCCATTTTAGAAAAAGTAGCACCCATTAGTAAACCTATTTCACAGGATATACTTATAAATTTAATTTTTGGTATATTAATCGGAGCTATAGGTATGGCTATAGTGTTTAATAGGAATGCATCTACAGGGGGAACGGATATACCTGCTAAAATATTAAATAAATATGCTCATCTAGAAATTGGAAAAGGACTTTTAATTATAGATTTTAGTATAACCTTACTAGCAGTTATAGCATTTGGAGCTACTACAGGAATGTATGCTTTACTTGGTGTTATAATAAATGGATCTATGGTAGACTTTGTTATAGATGGACTTAATATAACTAAGAGAATAGAAATAATGAGTTCTAAAACTGAAGAGATAAGAAAATTTATTATTGAAGAGCTAGGTAGAAGTGCTACTATTTATCGTGCTATAGGAGCGTATAACTTAGAAAAAAGTGATGTTTTGATAACTGTAATGGGTAAAAAAGAGTTTATTAAGCTTAGAAATTTTATAAGAGAAGTAGATCCAGGTGCTTTTATCATAACCCATAATGTCCATGAGGTTTTAGGGGAAGGCTTTGGTAATATACTAGACTAATTATATAATCAGTAAATTTCAATTAGGAGATTTACTGATTTTTTATTATATTTCTGCTATATAGTTAAAAACAATAAGAATTTTGTCCATTGCTGTAGACTTGAAATAAACTTTGGAAGTTTAAAATAAAAGTTGGAATTTAAAAATAAAAGTTGGAAAGCTATAATAACAATGAAAAATCATTTTTATTTTTATGAACTTAAATTATAAGAGGTTATATAAATATACACTAAAATTTAGATGAAATAGGGAAATTAGTATAAATATTATTGTATATAGCTAATAAACTCATTTAAAGTTTAAAAAACTCGTTCAAAACTTAATAAAGTCATTCAAAAACCACAGGGAGAAAAGGGCGAAGCCATGCTCGATTCTCTCTGTTTTTTTTTATGTAAATTAGGATTGTGAAATTAGGTGTAAGGATAGAAATTAGATAGATAGAAAGATAGATAGAGTTGAAGATAGAGCAAATAAAGTAATAGCAAGGGCTACGCCCACCTAAGCGAGGAAGAAAAAGAATAGCCCGATAGGGCATGGAAGGGATAAGAAGATAGGAATAAGAAGGATTTCAGAGCGTTATACGTCTCTTTGAAACATCAGTTTTAAAACCTACTTTTGAACAACTGTATTTACCGTCTTTGATTACATATTAGGGAAAAAGAGGGAGAGGATAGGGCGATTTTTGAACGACTTTATTCAACTGGAAAAATTAAGAAAATGACGGTGAGATAGATGGAGAAAGGGCTAAGGGGTGATTTGGATTTTGAACGACTTTATTGTCTGGTTACAATTATGTTAAAACAAAATATTTTCTGAATTATAAAAGTAGTTGTAGTATAATATTATTATGGACACATTTCAGATAAAACATTTAAAATATAAATAGAGATGTGTGTTCAGATGAGAGAAACAGGAAAGAGATATACTGATCAATTTAAAAAGATGATTGTAGAAATATATAATACTGGAAAACCAGTAAAAGAAATATGCGAAGAATATGACATTAACTATGTAAGTGTAAATAACTGGGTGAATAAAGCTCAAGGTGGTAGTAAGAAAATATCATTTATTTATACTGATAAAGATAAGTATCCAGTTAAAATTCAATGTAGAATATTAGGAATTCTTAGAAACACTTATTATGAGAGTTTTCATAAAAAATTTCTAAAAGAGAATTAGAGAATACTATTTGTAAAGAGTAAATGATGAAAATCTATAATGAAATCAAAAAGAGGTATGGAGCTCCAAAGATCCAACAAATACTATGTGAAAGGGGATTCAAAGTTAGTATAAAAAGAGTTCAAAGGAAAATGAAAGAACTAGGTATATGTTCTATTGTTACAGAAAAGTTTAAGCCGGCACGTAGTTCTCAAAAGGTAGAAGAAAAAACCAATATATTAAATCAAGACTTTAGTGGTGAAAATATAAATGAAAAATGGGCTGGTGATATACATATATACACACAATAAAGGATGGTTGGTGCTATTTAGCAGCAGTCTTAGATTTGTGTAGTAAAAAAGTCATTGGACACTCTTTTGGAAGGACTATGGATGCTGATCTTGTTATTGAAGCACTAAATAGTGCATATGTAAATCAACGCCCTAAAAAGGGTGAAGTAATCTTTCATTCTGATTTAGGTAGCCAGTATACTAGCTCTGCTTTCATAGAACAGATAAAAGTATGAAATAATACAATCTCATAGTCGCAAAGGTTGTCCTTACGATAATGCTTGTGTTCAATCATTCAATTCTATATTAAAGAAAGAATTAGTCAATCATATGAGATATTATGATTTATTCAGCAAGATTAAGTATATTTGAATTTATTGAGGCATGGTATAACCGAAAGTGAATTCATGGAGCAATCGGTTATATAACTCCTCAGATGAAAGAAAATCAATATAAAAATATATTATAAAATTTTATAAAAATGTGTCCCTAATATTGACCTAATTCCAATATGATAATAGAATGATTACCTGAAATTAACATAGATGAAATTAATAAAAAAATAGAAGCAGATAAGGAACTGGATTTTGTTAACGAAATAAGTAGAAGAATTGAGAACTATAAAAAAATTAATATTTTTTATAAAGAATCAAATAGTAATCTTATATTTTGGAATGAAAAATGTGATTACAGGATAATGTAGAATATCCTATAATTGAGAGACAGAAAGAACTTATGGAAATATTGGAAGATGATTATGACGGGATTGCAAATTTTCTTAATCTATTTTATTTGGAGGTATATATGGATAGTCAAAGTATAAATGAAAAAAATTTATTTAGGTTATCAGCATTATTATATAGAAATGAGAATTATGATGTTAAGAAAACTACTATACTAAGAAAAATAATTGAATCTGTTTTTATTGATGAAAACAAGAAGATGTATATCTTGGAAGTTATTGAATTCTGTGAAATTCATTACTGTCTTACTTTAGGAAAAAAGGAAATTGAAAGCATTGTAAAAAGAAACACTGATGTTTTTAATATTAAATATATAGATGATGGAGATATATATTTTAATCTTCTAGAAAAAAAGTATATTACTTTATCGAAATTTAAGTCATTAGGAATTGAGCAACACATTAATAATTTTATTGAAAATAATAATTTAAGTAAGAAAGCTAACGAGATAACAGACATAATATATAGGTTTTCATATAACATATTTACATCAAATTTAAATGGGTATGATTATTTTATAAATAATCGTTTAGATAATAGAAAGTCATTAGTAGATACAACCAAATATTCAGATGAAGAGACTAATATTATTAATAAGTTTATTGAATATGAGGATAATGACAAAGATAAAGCAATTTTTAATATTGTAAGTCTTTCATTAGAATATTGTATGATTACGGGAAGTAGAAAAGATTTATATCAGAATGAAATATCTAATAAAGAATTTTATTTAGATACTAACATCATTTACAGAACTATAGGTATAAATGGGGATAATAGAAAAATAATGACAAATAAGTTTCTTAAAAAGTGCTTGGAAATGAATATAAGTCTTAAAATATCCGTGTATACAGAAAAAGAATTTTATAAATCTCTAAAATACTATATAAATGATATTAAAAATTATAGAAATGCATATAAGAATACAAAGTTATATAAGGAAATTAATCGAAATCAAGATATTAATAATAGATATTGTGAGTGGATTTGTGGAAAAAGAAATAAAGATGTAAAATATTTTGAAGCTTATGTAAAGGCCTTATATGATGACTTTAAGAAGGAGTATAATATTGAAGTAAATTATTCAGAAATAATAGATATGAATAATAAAAGTATAGAAAGACAAGTTAACGGTATGTCAAATTCAATATGTGGATTTAAGCAAAGTGACAAGTTAAATCTTAATGATACAGATGCTAAAAATATATTATTAATTTCATTAAAACGAAAAGCAAGTCATAATGGCAATAATAAATTAATGGATATAAAAGAATTTATGATTTCAACAGATCAAAAATTAAGAGAATGGAATTATAGAAATACAGAATATGGACAACCCATTGTCTTTTTACCTTCTCAATGGTTAAGTATTATGCTTAGGTTTGGAGCAAGAACTACAGATGATTTTAAAAGTTTTGTAAGTTTTTTAAATATTAGAAATAACGAGAGTATAATATCGAGTGAAAAAATTAACATTGTGCTAGATTCAATAGTTGAAATAACAGAAAATATTCAAATGCAAGAATCGTTAGCTAAGATACTTATTGAAGACGAAATTGATAATATTGTTAAAGTATATGATGGAAATGAGTTAAGAGATAAGGTCAAGGTATACACAGAATCAGTATATGTGGATTTGTTAAATAGGGCAAATGAAGATTTAAAAATAGCAAATGAAGAAAATAATACTGTATCTGAACAAAATATTGAATTAAGAAAATCATTAGAAGAGACAGCTTCAACATTATTATTAGCTGAAAATAGATTGAAAAATGAATATGTTAATACTGAAATTAAAAAATGGAGAAAAAGAGGGACCATAGGCTATGGAGTAATAATATGTTTTATACTATTATTTAATATATTACATTTCGTATATGTAGATTCTAAATACAATTTTGTTACGGTATTATATAAGTGGGCTGGAAATTATGAACAAAAAAAATCAGGATTAAATTTAATAGAAGGGTTTTTAGATCTAGGTGTAGCAATATATTTAATTAATAAAATTTATGTAAGATTTAACACTAAGTCTAAAAAATATAAGGAGAAAATTGAAGAAATAGTTGAGCAATATGAAAAAAGATAGTATAGTAACATAGTGTTTACACGAATTATATTTAGAAAGTATAGCGTAAGAGTCAAAGTGTTATACGGCGAATTATT
>NZ_DJBA01000020.1:0-11040 GCF_002435615.1 Clostridium sp. UBA5988
AGTAAAAATCGGAATATATAATTTTTGTGATAAATATCAGTAACTCGTTACAAATCAACTGGCTATCGCCTAAAAAAACTTCACGTGCTAAACTTCTGAGTGACTTATACTCTAATTCTTATATACAATCCTGTTTATTAATCTAAGGATTTAGATAATCCATCTCTTCTATTTCCATTTCGACCAATAACTGTGTCGGCCGTAATTAGAGAATTTAGAACTGACTCCTCTACAGCTTCTGCAGCTGCTCTAAAAAAGAAATCGATATAATTTTCATTAATTACATTAACTTTACTAGTTACACATTCCTCATAATGTTTAATTTTATTAGCTGTACTAAAAGCAATTGCTATATCACCACTTCCATTTCCAAGATAAGAACCTAATCTTGTTATACCCACAATACTTCTCTTTGCAACTCTTTTCAATTGTCTTGGTGATAGTGGAGCATCTGTAGCTAAAATTATCATAATAGATCCCTTTTCCAAATTATCTATATTACAGTTTGAGTTAGTTACATTTATATCTATATTATTCCCATATAACATAGGTTTTATATCATTGTTATTAAGTATAAAATCTTCCTTGATTCCAAAATTCGATAGTACCAATGCACCTAGTGTATATTCTTCATCTTTTATATTTATTTTTCTAGAAGAAGATCCTATGCCACCCTTATACCCAAAGCAACTCATTCCAGTTCCTGCTCCTACTGCTCCTTCTAAAAAATCTGTAGATGCATTATTTATACTTTCAAATACGTGCTCTTCTTTAACATGAAGTCCTCTAATATCATTTAGATACCCATCATTACATTCTCCAACTATAGGGTTAATAGTTCCTGTTTCAACACCTATATCAGTGTTTATTGAAAGCATATATCTGACTAATCCTTGACTTACTGTCCCTACATTTAAAGTATTTGTAAGCATAATTGGTGTTTCAATTGTTCCAAGCTCCTCTAATTGTATGGTTCCTACAGTCTTTCCAAAACCATTTATTACGTGAACAGCTCCATATACTTTATCCTTGAATAGATTTCCATCATGGGGTAATATAGCTGTTACTCCTGTGTTTACATCTCCATATTTTAATGTAACATGACCTACCTTTACTCCTTTTACATCAGTAATCTTATTTTTTTCTCCCCTTGGTAATTTTCCTACAGTAACTTCATAATCTCTAATTCTCTTCATTATTTCCTCCTAAATTCAAATCACTTATTATAACACTCTATACACTTATCTATATATTTTTAAATAATGACTTATTAAATATTCATCTTCTTAATTTTACTATATTATCTTTCTACATTTCAAAGTTTTATAATTATTTTCCACTTTTATCTTCAAAGGCATATATGTTCATTGAAAGGAGTTGATACTATGGCAATAACAAATACTAAAAATAATACAGCCTTAGTTATTAAATATACAAAGGGGCAAAACCAGGATGGTAGTCCGAAAATTCAAAGTCAAAAATTTTCAAAGGTAAGTGGATCTGCTACTGATGAAGAAGTCTACAATTTAGGCATAGTAATTGGATCTGTACTAATAAGTGAACCTACAGAAATTAAAAAACTAGATGATTATACTTTGAATGAAGGCTAAAGATAAAAAATTTCTACTCTCTCATAATTATAATTCTAAAAAATAAGGAGGATTAATAATGGAAAAAAAATTAGTTATGACCTTTAAGGATGAAACGGAAAATAAATTTAATCTTACAGTTAACTCTGTTAAAGACAGTATATCACCTACAGAAATTAACAATATAATGGACTATATTATATCAACTGGAATATTTAAAAGCAAAAATGGAAAATTAGTTTCTAAAACTTCTGCTATAACCGTAGATACTAGCACTACTGAACACCCATTAGGTAACTAAAAAGGAGTGATAAGCACGAGGGTACTTTTTCAGTATCCTCGTGTTTATATCACTCCCTTTTTATATTTTCATTTCCTTTCACCTGTGTCTCTTGCTATAAGCTAAAATTAATTACTATATAATGTCTAAATCTAATTCATTTCTTAACATATCTTCGTAGGTTTCTCTTTTACATATGAGCCTTGGTCCTAATTTTCCAACTAAAACCACTGGCGCCTTAGGAATCTTATTATAATTACTACTCATGGAATAGCAATAGGCTCCTGTAGAAAGCACTGCTAATATATCACCTTTTTTTACCTTTGGAAGACTTATATCATTAATTAATACATCTCCTGATTCACAACATTTACCAGAAATAGTAACCATAGCTTCTTCATTATTTTCTACATTATTGGCTATTAATCCTTGATACTGTGCACTATATAATGATGGTCTTATATTATCTGTCATTCCCCCATCTACAGATACATATTTTTTAATATTAGGAATTTCTTTAACTCCTCCAATAGTATATAAAGTGATTCCACTATTTCCAACTATACTTCTACCTGGTTCTATTATTATATTAGGATTCTTCATCTGTAACTTTCTACTACAACTCTCTACTTCATTTAAAATTCCAGCACAATATTCCTCTATAGTTTTGGGATCGTCACCTTCCCCATAATATATACCAAACCCTCCACCTAGGTTAAGTTCTGTCATACTAATTTCAAAATGATTATTAATATTATTCATTAAATTAATCATAATCCTTACAGCTTCTCTATATGGTTCTATATCAAATATCTGCGATCCTATATGACAGTGAAGTCCTTTTAAATTTATATTCTCAAGCTCACTTATACTCTTTACTACTCTAAATATATTATCCTCCAAAAGAGTAAATCCAAACTTAGAATCAATCTGTCCAGTCTTGATATATTCATGAGTATGTGCCTCAATTCCCGGAATTATTCTAAGTAATATATCCTGAGTTTTTCCATAAACCTCACATATATTATTAATATTCTCTAATTCCATCATATTGTCCACAATAAAGGTTCCAACACCCGCTTTTATTCCTAGTTTTATCTCTTCAATAGTTTTATTATTTCCATGAAAATATACTTTATCCATAGGAAATTCACTGACTATAGCAGTGTAAATTTCTCCTCCTGATACAACATCCAAGCATAGGCCTTCATTCTTTATAACTTGAACAATAGCCTTAGTTAAAAATGCTTTTCCAGCATAGGCTACTTTGTTATCATTCATTTTTGCACCCATGGCTTTCATATATCTTCTACAGTTATCTCTAATTTTCTCTTCATCCATGACGTAAAGAGGAGTTCCAAATTTTTTAACCAGCTCTAAAGTATTAATTCCACCCACAAAAAGATTGTTTTCTCTAACATTCATTGTTCCAAATAAGTTCATAGTAAATTCTCCTTTCAGCTCCCCACTATAAGTTTATGAGAGTAATATTTATTTGGGTACTTATGTACCAAAATAAAAAAAGGCGGACAAAGGAACACCCTTGTCACGCTCAATTTAATTCACTATGAACACAACAGGTGTTACTTTGTAGCTCTCCACTATTTTCATAGTGGCAGTATAGCACATATTTTGTACTATCCCAGAGTATATCCTTGCCAGGTTATTCTCTTCGGCTTTTCTCCCCTTTCTTCTTGTATCATCGTGTGCCCACTTCTCAAGAATACTTTTGGTAAAAGCTCCTCTACCCTAAATAACATCTCTTAATTATCTAAATTTAATTTTAATACTTATTGGGATAAATATTTTAATTTTCTTAATAATATAATACTCAACAAACATAGTCAATATTTATTTGATATATTTTTTAATATAACGTATACATTTCAAATTTTACTTCTTTTATTTTGTAATTATTACTTTATTTTCTTGATATATTTCACAACTAATCATATAATTTGTATATAATATTATATACTGTATTTAGGAGGTATCTCTATGGGAATAAAAATTGTACTTTTGATTGTTGCATCCTTATTCTTTGCAATTGGAATATGCATAAGTAAATTAAAGTGGTATTGGCTAATCTCAGGATACAACACTATGAGTAAAGAAGAAAAAGCAAATGTGGAAATTGAAGCCTTAGGAAATTATATGAGTAAAATATTCTTTTTTATCTCTAGTTTGAATATTATTGGATTTATATTAAATTATTTTTTTAATATTTCTTTAGCTATTTTTATAGTTCTAACTGTAATTGTACTACTGTATTCTATTTATAATTGTCAACGCTTTGACCATAATCCAAACTCTAGTAAAGAAACAAAAATCGTATTAGTAATAGTTATATTTATTATGCTGATAACTTGTATACCTATAATGGCTATTGGTTATTCAACAACTAAAGTAACAATCACTGATACTTCTATAAAAATATCTAGTGGAGTTAATGCTTCAATTACAAAGGATAAAATAAAAAGTGTATCCCTAGTAAATGAAATGCCTAAAATTCTTATTAGGACAGGCGGCATAGACATGGGTAGAGTTCAAAAAGGAAGTTATAGTCTAGAAAATGATATTAAAGCTAAGCTATTCTTAGCTAGTAAAGAGGGTCCCTTCATTGAAATCATATTGGACTCAAGCCCTTCCCATTATTACATTAACTATAAAGATTCAAAAAATACTAATACAACCTATGAGGATATTATAAATAAATTAGATTTAGATAAATAATACCATAACATGAATTTTTATTATAACATCACTACCATATATACAACATATTACTAGTATTATTTTATGTAATTCTACAAATGATAATATTACTCATATTAAGGAGGAAGTATTATGTCTAAAAATTCTTGTAAAACTAAAAATAAAAAAACTACTTCACTAAAATCTGATCCAATATCCCCTAAATATCAAGAAGGTGTTAAAAATAAAGCTAATGAGCATTCTCCATATGGAGAAAATGAACCTTCTACTCATACTACCTTTAGATAAGATAAGCTAACTAGGAATAATCTTTTACAATTTTATTCTTAGTTAGCTTTAAACTTATAATTTCATTATACTATTTTTCATTATTAAATATGGTGAATAGATCTTTTATTTTTAGTCTATTACCTGTATGAAGTATTACTACAGAGTATACTCTAGCTGTAAATAGAGTCAACACTACAATTGTTGCTATTAATATTAATAATGAAATTCCCATCTGAGCTATACCTACTGTTTCTGATAAAATCATAGATGGTATATAAAACGGTGCTGAAAATGGTACATAGGTTGCAATGGTTCCTATCACTGATTCTGGAGACATTATAGCCGCATATGCTAGGTAAAAACCAATTATTGAAATAAATGATACTGGCATTATAGCTGTATTTAAATCTTCTAACTTACTTATAGTTGCACCAACTAAAGCATTTATAATAGCATACAATACATATCCTAATATAAAGAATAGTATTATTAATACCACTTGTACCACTGGAATTTTTCCAAGTACTGTTGATATATCAAATATATTTGCAGATGTATCTATAAACTTCTTAACTATAGCTCCACTTCCTATAAAGGATATATATGCAGTTAGTAATATAGATGCAAACTGAGTTATTGCTAAGAATCCCATACCAACACACTTACCTACAACAAGTTCCATTGGTTTAGTTGATGTAAGTAATAATTCCATTACTCTTGAGGTTTTCTCTGCAACTATAGAGCTGGCAACCCAATATCCATAAAAATAAATTATATAGAATAGTAGCATACACGCTACCATAGGAAATACCATTTTTATTATCATATCTTCCAAGGTATCATCCTCATCACCTGCAGTAAATACTTGAGTGTTTATAGGTGTAGATAATTTTCCTATCTCTTCTTGTGATACTCCAGCCTTAATTAATCTACTATTATTTAAAATACTAGATATAGTTTCTGCTAATATTTGTCCATCCTCTGAAGATACAGCATCACTAGTAGGTGTTATTACCTCTACGTAATATCCTATGTTTTCATTACTAATAGAAACTAAAACCATCTTATCTTCCATAGTTTTAAGTTTTTCTAATATAGACTCTCTACTTTCTGTAGCCTTTTTAAAATTTAAATTTGGAAAAGCTACTTTTAATCCTGACTCTAAATCTACCTTCAAGTCAGAGTCATCCATATAATAAGCAGTCTCTATTCCAATTTCTTTGCTACCATTAGTTGCCTCTTTACTGTCATCATCCTTACCAAAAATCGCAGGAATAAAATTTACTAATGATGTTAATATAAGCACCGCTATCAATATTATGGTGGTAGAAATCTTAAATGCCTTACCCTTAACTTGTTGAGCTACAGTAAATTTTGTAACCTTCCAGAAATTATCCATACTCATTTCTACTCACCTACCTTTTCAATAAATATTTCATGAAGAGTTGGTTCCCTAAGCTCAAATCTAATAACTTGAATATTTTTACTTAATATTTCTTTAAGTAAACTTGTAGCTTCATCTTCATTATTAATACTTAACTCTATATAATCTTGATTTTCATTTAAAATTTTCATATTAGCTTTTTCCAATAGCTCTTTTATATCGCCATCACAATTTAAAATTAAGTGATTTCTTCCATAGGACTTTTTAATCTCTTTTAAATTACCACTTAACACAGTTTTACCTTTATTAAGTATAACAAGATTCTCACAAAACTCTTCTATAGTACTCATTTGGTGACTTGACATTATTATATATTTGCCTCTTGCTATTTCTTCCTTAATTATATCTTTAAACAAATCTGTATTTACTGGATCAAGTCCACTTAAAGGTTCATCTAAAATTAGTACTTCTGGATTAGATATTAAGGCTGCAATAAATTGTATTTTTTGCTGATTACCCTTTGATAATTGCTCTGCTCTTTTATTTCTATATTCAGTAGCCTCTAATCTTTCAAGCCAATATTCAATACTTTTTAACGCCTCCTTGCGAGTCATTCCTTTTAACTCACCAAAGTATATTAATTGATCTAACACAGTAAATTTTGAATATATACCACGTTCTTCTGCTAAATATCCTGTTGTAACTTCTTTAGAATTAAAAGGTTTCTCATTCCAAGTAACCCTTCCATTATCTTTTTTCAACATTCCTAGCATCATTCTTATGGTAGTAGTTTTTCCTGCACCATTAGTTCCTAATAATCCAAAAACTCCCGGTTCTTCTATTGAAAAGCTTAAATTATCAACTACCAATTTATCACCATAGCTCTTAGCAAGATTATTTACCTTTAACGCCATATTTCCTCCCCTTATCAATTTTTTCAATTGAGTTATGTTATAACTTTATGTAAATCCTTTTTTACCCATGGTATAAATATATATTATTGTTAATTTGTAGTCAATACACTTTTTTTAAATATAACTTGAATTTCACTTGAAACTACTTAAACTTATACCTCTTTTCTTCTTCAACAATTATATTTTATTATTCTATGTAATATGCAAAAAACACCTAAAAGGTGTTCTATAAGCATTAAATATATAATTTTATATTTATTTTAATCTGTTCTAAGCTTCATTCCCTTTATTATAATACCAATGATACCTATAGATAATACGATATCTCCAATACTGGCTATTCCTCCATACTTCCATAACTTATATGGTATTACATCTGCTAGAAATTTAAACTTTGTTTCTGCACTAATAATAGAATATAAACCTTTAGTTTCTACTGGTCCACTTACATTTAATATATCCATAGCCTTTGTACTAATAGGCATAGTACATCCATTTCCGAATATAACCACTATATTCAATAAAAAGCCTATCCCAATGACTAAAATCATCTTATATTTTCTATTGATATATATAAATGCTATTATACAACTATACATTACTATATTTAAAACATAAGTTAAACTTCCAATTTGAAGGTGTCCTGATTTAAGAAAAATTTTCATTATAAATTCCACTAAAAACCCTAGGGCTATAAGCCACCATCCTCTAATTTCGAGATTATTTAAGTTTTCTATATTTCCTTTTAGCAAATATCCTAATACTACTCCAAGAACTACTGAAAATAAGAACATGGCTATCCCCCATATATGTAAAATATTTTAAGTTGATTTATTTTTAATTATTATATTAAGGCAACTTTCCACCATTCTTTTCTACAATTCTTAAATAAGTTTCTGCCACCTTAGGATGAAATTGAGTACCTGAATATTTTTTAATTTCCTCTAAAATAATACTTTCCGAAAGTCCTTTCCTATAAGGCCTATCAGATGCCATAGCATCCACCGTATCTGCTAGCTGAACTATGTAAACATTTAAAGGTAATTCATCACCTTTTTTACCATCTGGATATCCTTTTCCGTCATACCTTTCATGATGGTTTCTAACTACAGGATAAACATAATCAATATTTTTAATATCCTTAATTATTTTAATTCCTATCTCCGGATGCTCCTTTATTGCATCGAATTCCTCATCCGTTAACTTCCCTGGTTTATTTAAAATAGCATCACTAACTCCAATTTTACCCACATCATGCAGCATAGCAGCTATATTTAATTCTTCAATACTCCACTGATTATATTTTAACTCTTTTCCAATGGCTACAGATATCTCTGCAACCCTTCTAGAATGTCCTTCTGTATATTGATCCCTAGCATCAATTGCATTCATTAAGGCTTCAACAGTATCTATAAATTGTGATTTTGAACTTGTATATAACAGCAGAGTATATCTAATTAATAATAATGAAAATGTTATGAATACTATGCCTAAATAACCATACTTAATAAATACTAGCGCTAATAAAATTCCTATTGGAATCATAACTACAGAATTTAATATTCCCATTCTTATATTACCCGTAAAACAGAATACTACATTCTTATTTGTAACTATAGACATTAATATAGACATTATTAAACTATTAACTATTATGAAAGCAAAACAAAATACTATCAATGGTCCTATATTGCTAACTATAAAGTTTAGACTAAATTGTCCACCTAAGGTTTTATAAAAAAAACTACCAACTACAACTGGTAATATTAACGCACAACAATTAAATATTGTTCCATATAGTGGAGTATTAAATACATGTTTATATTTACCATCATCTATTTTCATAACTCTAAATAAGAATCCCACTACTAGAATTATAATGCATTGAAAAGGACCAAACAAAATATAAGATGCTATAGTTACCGCAAAGCTTGTACTAAAAGACATATTCCTAAAATATACAGTAAACGATTCTGTAATTGCTGTTAGAATTATAAATACTACAATATTTGCATAATTACAAACTTCTATTTTTATTTTCCCTTCAATTATAGGTATTATAAAAGATATTATAGTAATTATATAAATTGAAAGAAAAAATCTTTTTTGTTTTGAAGATATACTATTCATCTTATTCCTCCGCTATATATTTAAGGCCGATTATTTATTATCTTTAACTATTAAAACACCCAAGTGATAGTTGATCCACCTGCCATTGCTAAAGCTATTAAAGCTATTAAAGCTGGCATTACTTTTTTCATGTTTTTCATTATAAAATCCCCCTTATATGCAAATTAACAAAGATCCGCTAAAAATCTGTCATAATTTCCACTCCGCTAAGGGAAGATAAATAAAATATGAATATAATTTAAATATAATCGGCCATTAAACCAGTTTAACTATTTTTCTATTCTTCTATTTATTGCATCAAGAGTGGCCTTTGCTATTGCCTCATTTACATCATTTCTTACAATGGCAGTTCCTATTAGAACCTCTTCTGCAATGTCATTTATCATATTTACAATAACGGTTACATAAGATACGTCTCTAATTGAGTTTATTACTATATCCTCTACATCAAAAACAGAGACTTGTCCAATTATTTCTTCTACAGCAGACACAGTAGCCTTAGCTACTACCTTAAGTCTATTAATACTTGTTCCAATTGCAGTTTGTGTAGACGTATATTCATCGTCATCCATATTTAATCTAATTTCACATCTTACGTTATTATCTTTAACTTCTAAAGAAATACCTTCATATCTAATTCTCTTTATAGACTTCGTTTCCCCAGTATCTATTTGAGCTATACTAATTAATTTTCTATCTATTCTATAATTAAATATCGCAAGAAGTGCTGATTCGATGTCTCTTACAATCTGTTTAGGTGATCTTGTAGTATTGGCAATTATATGAACCTCTTCTACTTCTTCATCATTATATACTACTTTACTATGAGTTACACCTTGAATTTTCGCTATAACATCTTCAAAGGACATAAAATCCATAAATAACACCTCATTTTTATATTTTCAGTTAAATTATACATAATATTTCCTTTATTAACAATATTATTATCTGTAATTATTTTCAAATGTTCTATTTCTATTATATTATCATTGAAATATGGATTATTTTTTACCATAATTTGTAATAATTTAAAAACTATAAAATAAAAATATGTTGAGATATAGATTCATCCCATATCTCAACATATTAATGTACATTTTCTAAAATTTAATTTTATTTTCTGGAGCTGCATATTCCTTAGCTTCTACTGGCAATCCCTTTTCCTTAAGTGCATTATTAATCACACTTACTATAATTGAATAAATTACAGCAAATGTTGGAACTCCTAATATCATTCCTACCACTCCAAATAATCCATTTCCTAAAAGTATGGCAAACATTACCCAAAATGCAGTCAATCCTGTGGAGTTTCCTAAAATCTTAGGCCCTAATATATTTCCATCAAACTGTTGAAGCACTAAAATAAATAATATAAACCATAATGCCTTAATTGGACTAGTAATAAATATAATTATAACGCTAGGAACTGCCCCTATAAATGGCCCAAATACTGGGACAATGTTAGTTATTCCTATTATAAAGCTTACAAGAAGTGGATATGGCATTTTAAATATCTTCATACCAACAAAACATATGACTCCTATAATTAATGAATCTAACAACTTACCACCAAGAAAACCTATGAAAGTTTTATGACTAGACCTAGTGAGCTCTATTACATATTTTACAGGTTTCTCCGGCAACATAGCATATAAGAATTTTTTAATCTGTGCAAAAAACTTTTCTTTTCCAGCTAATAAGTAAATAGATATAATTGTTGCTATAAATATATTTAGCCTGAATTATTCATAGAAAAAT
>NZ_DJBA01000013.1:0-5317 GCF_002435615.1 Clostridium sp. UBA5988
TCATACCACACTTTACACTATCCGTCATAATTAAATTGTACTATGAGAGGGATTAAAAGTCTAGAATATGTAAAGGGTTAAATAAATATCTAAGACTCTAGTATTATTTATGGAGTTTTTGTAAATATACTTAATATGGTTTAAAATCAATTATGGGTTTTAAATTACATTAGATTATATCTTATAAAATAATGGAGGAAAACAATGATAGATGTGTGTTTATTAGGTTGTGGAGGTTCTATGCCAATGCCGGAAAGAAGCCTTTCAGCTACTTTAATTAATTATAAAGGGAGAAAGATACTTATAGATTGTGGTGAAGGGACTCAGGTTTCTATGAAGATGGTGGCATGGGGGTTTAAGTCCATTGATATTATATGTATTACACATACCCATGGAGATCATATCATAGGACTTCCAGGGCTTCTTTCAACTATAGGTAATAGTGGTAGAACTGAGCCTTTAACTATAATTGGTCCTGAGGGAATTACTAGGGTTGTAAATGGTCTAAGGGTTGTTGCAGAATATTTACCCTATGAGGTAAATATTATAGAAGCCCCCTCGAAGGTAGAGCTTAATGTATCAAAGGGTGGTATACATGTGGCAGAGAATAATGAGCATAGAAAAATTCATAGTAGTGAAATAATATTAAATGCTATAGATGTAGACCATTCATCACCTTGCAAGGGATATAGTTTTTATTTTAAAAGGGAAAGAAAGTTTAATGTAGAAAAGGCTATGGCAAATAACATTCCTAAAAGTCTATGGAGTAAGCTACAAAGGCAGGAAGAAATAACTTTTGAAGGGAAAACATATACTGGAGATATGGTATTAGGAGATGAGCGAAGAGGAGTTAAGATTAGTTTAATAACTGATAGCAGACCAATGGATTCAATGGTAGAATTCATTGCAGAAAGTGATTTGTTTATATGTGAAGGTACCTATGGTAAGGATGAGGATATAGACAAGGCTACCAAAAATAAGCATATGATTTTTAGAGAATCTGCCACACTAGCTAAGGAAGGGAGAGTTAAGGAACTTATATTAACTCATTTTAGTCCTATTATGGGAGAACCAGCACAGTTTATAGATAATGCTAAAGAGATATTTGATAATAGTGTCATAGGAGAAGATAGGATGGTTAGGACATTAACTTATATGGACTAAAAAGAATTATCCATTAAATATATAGCATTATAACTCTATATATTGTAAAATGTAGAGTATACTGTTATATTACGTAAAGATAAACTGTAAATATGAGTAAGTTGAAATTGATGTAAATTTAGTTTTAATTATGGCTGGAGGTCTAAAATGGATAATACTATTAATAATGATAAAATTAAAGATAAACCTAAAAACTATAAAAAGGAGTACTTAATAGGGATATTTATTTTAATAGGATTTATATTTCTTCAATTATTTGTTTCTGGGCTTCATGATATTTATGATGATTCGCCAGTGTTTTGGATTATACTTATGGTATGTGGTATTGGGTTTCATAGGAAGAATTGGAAGGAATATATGATATTGATTTTTCCAATATTAAATTATTTTATATTTAGATTTTTTTATATTTATATTCCTAACTATATTATAATTTTTATAGTGTTATCAGTTTTAACTATTTTTTACGCAGTTAAAGAGAATTCTGATAAAAAGAAAATTAAAATTGCTTTTGTAGTAATTTTGATTATATTATTTTTTCCCGCAAATTACTACCTTTATTCTAATAGAATAATAAAAGATAGAAATTTCGAAGCTGATATAAAACATTCTCAGGAAATATATAGACCTGCCTTTTTATCTTTAAAACAAGATGAGTTAAATAAGATAAATAGAATAGCTATTGGAAGTGTAAATAAAGTAAGGGACTTAAGGGGTATAGAAGAAATGAATGCCCTGAAACAGTTAAGCATAGATGATGATGGTTTTATCATAGATTATAGTCCTCTTTTAAAATGTAAAAGCTTAAAAATATTAAACATTTATGATGGTTGTTTAGATAAACTAGGTGAAATTGAAACCTTTGAAAATATAGAAGATGTGGGTATTGATTACATAAAGAAAGGTTCTTTGGAAGATATGCCATATTTTCCAGATGCAAAAATATTGTATATTAATACAGATAAACCAATTAGTCTCTTAGGGTTGAAAAACTTCCCTAAAGTTGAAGATTTATCTCTATCTGTTACAGGAACTCCAAATTTGGATGGTATAGAAAAACTTACTAATTTAAAAGAAATTACACTACATGATAAGGTTATTGAGAATTATGATAAATTGCTTAGTATGCCTACATTGAAGAAAATATCATTATATTCACCACTTAATGTTAATGAAGAGCTTATAAAAGCAGCCAAAGCTAAAGGTATAGAAGTTGAGATTATGGAAGAATCTAAGATAACATTTGAATAAATTGAAGTGATATGTAAGATGAATTTATGAATAATTATAATAAATACCTATGGACTAAAACACTATTGTGTGCCTAGTCCATAGGTATTGTTTTGTTAAAAAAAACTATGTTATATAAGTTTTTTATTAAGTTATTTTTCAATATTATATGTCATAAAATTATATTCTTTATGACTTTTTAAATATGTAGACATTAGACTTATTAGTGGTAATAAAATTAAATAAAAAGAGAATAAAATAGCTCTTGCATCTACACCTAAAGTGGTTAAAGGTACTAATACAGCTACATTCCAAGGTATTAATGGAGCTATTACAATAGCTGAATTTTCTAGATCAAGTGCCAAGTGTTCTTTATCATAACCTAATCTAATATAGGTATCATTCATAGTCATTTTTGTAAGCATTACTGCCAATACTTGAGTACAGCCAACCATGGAACTAATGATACTAGTTATTATTGTAGTGAGAAATAAAGTATCAGGTCTTTTTATTTTATTTAAATATTCTTCTATAAAATCTAGCAGATTAGCCCCTTGAAATATTCCAGTAAGTGCTGAAGAGAGAAATACTATAAAGGCTAATTTTATCATTGATATTATACCTCCACCCTTTATGATGCTGTAAAGAGGGTTATCAATAGGTAATTGAAAACCAAAGATAGCAGTTTTAATAATTTCACTAAAAGTATCATGTTGAAAAATGAAGGATATAATAGCAGCTACAGTCATACTGACAAACATAGAAATTTTCACTTCAATTTTAAAGAATGATAGTACAATTATAATTAATGCAGGAAGTAATGCTATTATATTTATATTAAAAGTTTCAGTTAGCTGAGATAATATATCTGAGTTACTATAATTTACAGGCATGAATAAGGATAGAATTAAATATAAACCCAGAGATAATATTAAGGGCATTAAAGAAGTTTTAGTCATTCTCTTAATATTATCGTAGAGATTGGTATTTGTAATCGATGCAACTAGATTTGCACTGGAAGACATAGGTGATGATCTGTCTCCAAGATAGGCACCAGAAAGAATTGCTCCAGCTATTATAAGGGTATTGCCACCACCAGCTCTAGCCATTACTATCAAAGAAATACCTACAGTACCAATGGTACCAAAGGAAGTTCCAAGGAGCATGGATATAAAAGCTGACAAAATAAAGGCGCTTACAGCAAAGAAGCTTGGATGAATAAGATTAATTCCATAATAAACAATTGAAGGAACTGTACCAGAAATCATCCAAAGAGAAACGATTGCTCCTATTAGAATAAATATTTTTAATACCCCTAAGGATTCTTTGCCTCCTTCAATTAAATATCTAAATCCATCCCTAATAGATACACCTCTTTTTATTGCTATAATAAAGAATATACATAGTACAATGAATAAAGATATAACAGTATCTATATTTCTAATTACTCCTGTTATAAATATAATTGTAGAAATGATTAGCCCTAAAATTACGTCCATAATAATCCCCCATATAAATAAATTTCACTTATATATTATCTTTAATATTATGAATTTACAATATAAAAAGAGATAAATTTATAGTCTACAGATTTTTAAAATATAGTAAATTTAGAAGCTGGGATTCTATGGAATAAATTTATTTTTATTTAATGGGATTATTTGGATATATTTACGTATATTATATAGAGAATATTTTAGGAAGTGATTGTTGTGAGAAGAAAAGTGATTCTTGTAATAATTTTTACAGTAGCAGTTTTTCTTACTGGTTGTGGTAATAAAAATAGTGAAGAAAATAAGAATATTAATGCTGATATTAATATAAATACTAATAATGTTGTAACTAATAACACTGATAATACCTTGAAAGAAGAAAAAAATACAGATTCTAAAGAAACTACTAAAGAGAATAGCACTACTAAACCAGAGGAAAGTAATAATAACCATAAGTCAAGTTATAGTATAGATGACTATTTTAAATTTAAGGAGAATGTAAAATACAGTTATGCTGGTACGAATTCAGAGTATGCAGAATATGTTACCTACGTTGATTATATAAATGGTAATAATGTTCAACTAAGAAGTAATAATGGAGGAACAGAAACGGTCACAGTTTTACAAAATAATAATGGAGAAATTGCAAAAATATTTCAAAGAAGTGAGTGTTATTATAGAGAAAATTTCACCAACAAACCATATAACGTAAGTGAAGTATTACTAAAGGAACCACTAGAGGTAGGGACTACATGGAAATTATCAGAGGGAAGTAAAAGATATATTTCAAAGGTAGATGTAAAGATTTCAATAGGCAGTGGAGATTGTAGTGCTCTTGAAGTTACCACAGAAAATACAAATGGCCAAATTGATTTACAGTATTACGCTGTTAACAAGGGGTTAATCAAATCTATTTATGATATTAAAACCATGAAAGTTACTTCAACTTTAAAAAGTATAGAAGAGAATATGAGATTAAATCAAAGTATAAGATGTTATTATCCAGATGAAAATTATAAAATTCATTATGAAGATAAGAATCTTACTTTTTCCACTAATGATATAACTAAAATTGCTATTCAAAAATTATTCAAGAACTTTCCAGGAAATAACAAGGGCCAGTTGTTAGGGAAAAATGTAACTATAAATAGTTTATATTTAAATGATGATGGTATGGTATATATAGATTTTAGCAGTAATTTTGTAAAAGAAATGAATGCAGGCTCAGGATTTGAAAGTGCTATCTTAGAGAGCATTGTAAATACTATAGGAAAATACTACGGAGTTAATAAAGTTTATATAACTATAGATAATAAGCCTTATAGTTCAGGTCATATAGTAAAAGCTAAGGGTGAATATTTTAAAGTAACATGTGAATAAGTTAGGAAAAAATTTCATGAATAAAAGGTGTGTCAACGATTTTTGACTTT
>NZ_DJBA01000016.1:0-22288 GCF_002435615.1 Clostridium sp. UBA5988
GAATCCCTTTATCTCCACCAAAAGCAATCTAAATAGATTGCTTTTTTTTTATACTTATATTATTTAATTAACTATTATATTATTATTTTAATTAAGGATATAATAATATAAAGTAATTTAATAAATTCATTGCAAAGATGGTGTAATTAGTATGAATAGAGTTAAACAATTTGTTAGTTGTGTATTTGCAAAAATAACTAAAAAAGATATTGAGTTTATTAATAATTATTTAGACGAGAATGAAAAAAAATTACTGTATAAACTTCCGGTTTATGATTTGAAACATTCAGTTAATGTGGCTAGAGATATATATACAAATGAATCTGAAGAAGAAATTAAAAAGAATAATCTTAATCATAAAGAAATTGTAAAATCAGCTATATTACATGATGTCGGTAAAATTCATACTCCTCTAAATGTAATAGATAAATCTATTTTAGTCTTATTAAATAACATTACAAAAACAAAAATAAAAAAATATAGTGATAGAAATTCTAAGATATATATATTCTATAATCATGGAGAAGAAGGTTATAAAATTTTAAAAGAAAAAGGATATGATAAAGAATTTTTGAATATTATAAGAAATCATCATAATTATAAAATACAAAATAAATGGCTAGATATTTTACGAAAGTATGATGATAGAAATTAATACATATAATTAATATAAGTAAAGAAATATTTAATAATGAAAGAAAAAATACAATAATATACATGGGTATATGATATACTATTATTTAAATAATATATGTTTATACATGGAGGGGATTATGACAAGCGCAAAGAGAAGAGAAAAAATAAAGAATCTATTAATACAATCTCAAGAACCTGTAAAAGGTCAGATATTAGCAGAAATGTTTGAAGTTACTCGTCAAATTATAGTTAAGGATATAGCTATTATAAGAGCTGAAGGGGTAGATATAATATCTACGCCAAAAGGATATATGGCTTTAAAGGAAAATATCAATAGCATAAAGAAAGTTATAGCTGTTAATCATGGAAGGGAAGAAGTAAAAAATGAACTTGAGACTATTGTTAAATATGGTGCAATTGTAGAAGATGTAATAGTTGAACATCCTCTTTATGGAGAAATAAGAGCCATGCTTATGCTTAAAAATATGATGGATATTGAAAATTTTTACAGTAATTTTAAGCAGTATGAAGCTGAACCTTTAAGTGCATTAACAAATGGAGTTCATCTTCACACAATAATATGTGAAAACGATAGAGTTTTATCAAATATAGTAGAGGAATTAAATAAAAAAGGATTTTTGATTAAAGAATTATAAAAAGGGGTGTGAATATTTTGAAGAAGAAAGCTATAGGGAGTATAGTTTCTATCATAATAATTATATTACTTTTCACTGTTGCTGGAATAAATATAATAGTTGACTATCAATGGTTCAGTGAATTGGGATATATTTCTATTTATTTTACTAAGTTATTATCTATAATGAAACTAATGGTTCCCACATTTTTAGTAATATTTATTGGAATAACATTATATTATAAAAGTTTAATACCTAATATTAGAAAGTTAAAAGAGATAGTAGAAATTGATAAAGTTAAAGAGAAAAAAAGGTTTAAAATCTTTTTAGGAATAAATTTTATTATATCTTTATTCTTTTCTTTTAGTTTTGCAAATATATATTGGTACAAAATATTAGAATTTACCAACTCTACAAAGTTTAATGTTAATGATCCTATATTTGATAAGGATATATCATTTTTTACATTTAAGTTACCTTTAATACAATCTTTATATAGTAGTATGATTTCATTATTAGTTTTACTTGTAATAGCTACTTTTATAATTTATATTATTTTAAATGTTAAGGATAAGATTAATAATCACTTTGATAGATCAGATAAGGTTGTAAATTTAAAGTCTATGACTAATGGTATAACAAGTTTTGCAGGAAAACAACTTGCGGTGATAGCTGCATTACTTATGTTAGTTATATCTTTAGGATATATGATAAAAGGGTGGAACTTAGCATATTCTCCTAGGGGTATAGTTTTTGGAGCAAGTTATACAGATGTAAACGTATCTTTAAAATTTTATAAAGTGATTTCCATAGTTTCAATTATTTTTGCTGTATTAATATTCTTAAGTATATTGTTTAAAAAAGTTAAACCAATAATATTTTCAGTAATAGTAGTATTTGTACTGATGATTGGGGAAAGTGTTGCAGCAGGAGTTGTTCAACAATTTATTGTTAACTCCAATGAAAAAACATTGGAAAAACCTTATATATCCAAGAATATTGAGTATACTAATATGGCTTATAACATTGATGAAATAGATGAAAATAATTTTGAAATAAAGAATGATTTAGATGCTACAGGTATAAAACAAAATAAAGATATAGTTGAAAATATTAAGGTTAATGCATATCGACCTGCTTTAGAATTTTATAATCAATTTCAATATATAAGATATTATTACAAGTTTAACGATATAGATATTGATAGATATAATATTAATGGAAACTATAATCAAGTATTTATAGCACCGAGAGAAATTGATTTTGAAAAATTAGATGAAAATTCTATTACCTGGCAAAATAGACATTTATCATATACCCATGGATACGGGGTTGTTATGAGTAAGGTTAACTCTGTAACAAGTGAAGGACAACCAGATTTTATTATGAGCAATATACCTATTGAAAATGAAACGGATATTTCATTAGAGAATCCAAGGATATATTTTGGTGAGAACACTAATGATTATAGTATAGTAAATACAAAGCTTGGAGAAATTGATTATCCAGTAGGTGGTGAAAATGCTACTAATAATTATGACGGTAATGCTGGTATATCCATGAGTTATCTAAACAGAATTATATTTGCTATTAAAGAACAAAATAGTAAATTTTTATTATCCCAAGATATAACTAGTGATAGTAAAATTCTACTTCATAGAAATATAGTAGAAAGAGTTAATAAAGTTGCACCTTTTTTAAGATATGATGAAGACCCATATGTAGTTATAAACAATGACAGGCTTTATTGGATTATAGATGCATATACTGTAAGCGACAAGTTCCCATTTTCACAACCTATGGGAGATATAAATTATATTAGAAATTCAGTTAAAGTTATAATTGATGCATATGATGGAACAACAAAGTTTTATATAACAGATAATACAGATCCTATAGTTGCAACCTATGCTAAGATATTTCCTAAGCTATTTACAGACTTAAGTACTTTACCAGATGAAATTAAAGCTCACTTTAAATATCCTCAAGATTTATTTGCAATTCAGAGTGAAATGTTGTCTAAGTACCATGTTTCAGATCCTGGAGTTTTCTACAATGGGGATGATATATGGTCTATAGCTAGTGATGTAGCTACAATTGAAGGTGATGAAGTAAAATCAGAAGCTTCATATGTTACTACTAAATTAGCTGGAGAAGATAAAGAAGAGATGGTTATTTTAGAGTATTTTAATACAAAAGATAGAGATAATATGGTAGGTATGTTTGGTGTTAGAATGGATGGAGATAATTATGGAAAAATGTTTTTATATAAATTTCCAACGGGAGGAACAATATATAGCCCAATGTTATTTAAACAAAAAATAAACCAGGATCCAGAAATATCTAAACAATTATCACTTTGGGATACTAAGGGTTCTCAGGTTCAATTTGGAGAAGTTTTAATAATACCAATAGGAAACTCCTTGTTATATGTAGAACCTCTTTATTTGAGAGCTTCTGGTGAAAATAGCATACCTGAAATGAAAAATGTCATAGTTGGTTACGGAGATAAACTAATACTTGAAAAAGATATAGGAACTGCTATTACTAAGATGTTTAATCTAGAGGCTGAGGGAAATAATAATAACTCTAATAATGAAGGTATCGAAAATAATAAACAAGAAGGAAATTTAAATTCCGATTATTTAGGAAAATTAAAAGAAGCATATACAAATGCTATTGAATCTCAAAAAAATGGAGACTGGGCAAAGTATGGTGAGTATATAAATCAAATAGGAAAATTAATTGACGAATTATCAAAATAAATTTATATAAATAACATGACTAGCCGCTCTAAAGCTTTCGTAGTAAAATGGAAGATAGAGTGGCTAGAATAATTTATATAAAGTAGTATTAACATGCATAGATGGAGGAAATTATGGATTATGATGTATTGATATTAGGTGGAGGAATTATAGGTTGTGCTATAGCTTATGAATTGTCAAAATATAACCTTAATATTGCAGTTATAGAAAAAGATTATGATATATGTAATGATACACCTTCTATAAACACAGCAACAATATATGATGGACTAGAATGTGAGGATGAATTATCATCTAAGCTTATTAGAAAAGGCAATTTATTAATGGAGGAGTATGCATTAAGATTTAAAGTTCCATATAAGAGGTGTGGAACCTTATATATAGCAAGAAATGAAATTCAGGCTATAAGTATTGATAAAATGTATGAAAGAGCTAAAGCAAAAAAAATAGATGATGTAAAACTTCTTATAGGAAAAGAAATATTGGAGTATGAACCTAATATAGAAGGAAATATAATAAAATCAATATATATACCTAATACAGGAGTAATAAGCTCATATGATTTAGCTTTAGCTTATGGTGAAATTGCTTTTGATAATGGAGTTAACTTTAGATTACAAGAAGAGGTTGAATCTATAAATAGTATAAATAAAGGATTCAAGATAAAAACAAGTAAAAACAAATTTACTTGTAAGATAGTTATTGATACAACTAAAGATAAAAATCTACAATTAGTTAATGAAAATAATAAAGAAGATGATAAAGGTAAATATATGAAATATGTGGTTATTGATAAGCCTTATGAAAAGTTATATTCTAACATAATTTTTAATGTAAGAGAAAATGAAAGAATATATATAAGACCTACAATTAACAATGAAACAATAGGGGCTTATAGTAACTATAAAAATGTTCACTATGATAAAGTTATTGAAAAGATAAAACCTCTTACTAAAGAAATTAGTGAAAATGATATAAAAGTAGTAAGAGATTGGCGCCTTTTTGATGAACCTATTATTATACAAGATGATATTATTAATAGTGGGTATATAAATATTAAGGTTAATCATTATGCTAAGGTCACAATAACTCCATATTTAGCTTTGAACATATCAAAACTAGTAGTTGAAAAGTTAAATTGTAAATTTAAAAAAGATTTTAATGATAAGAGAAGGGAATATTTTAGATTTAAAAATCTATCAAATGAAGAAAGAAATAAAATTATTAAATTAGACAGTAAGTATGGACGTATTATATGTCAGTGTGAAAAAGTTAGCGAAGGTGAGATTGTAGACTCTATTAGAAGACCTTTAGGAGCTAGAACAGTAACCGGGGTAAAAAGGAGAACAGGAGCGGGATTTGGAAGTTGTGATGGGTGTTACTGCAAGGATAAAATAATTGAAATTTTGGCAAGAGAAATGGATAAAAGAGTTACAGAAGTGGTTAATAATTCAAAGGATTCAACCATTTTATTATCAAGAATAAAAGAATTTGATGAAATGTGAGGTAATAAAAAGTGAAGGATAAGGATATATTAACAACTATAGTGAGAGTAAAAGGATCTGTAGAGCGTAGGGTAGTTTCAGTAAAGAGTAGCGAACCTATAGATAAAAGTTTATGGCTTGAATGCTCTAAGTGTCTAAGTAGAATATATGTAGGACCACAGACATCAGAAGGAGATGTTATATGTAAGAATATACTTAATACAGGCGTAGACATAGTATGTACTAAGTATACTTATAAAAATTAAAATTAATATTGACAAAAAATGTGTTAGGGAATAATATAGACATATATTTAATGAAATAAATGATAAACCGTTGAAGAGAATAGTAGTACTAATTATATATGTAAGAGAGTCAGTGTTTGGTGTAAACTGATATATATATTATTACGAATCCGCCTCTGAGGGACTGTGATGAGCAGTACGGCATTAAGTTTGTCGTTAAATTTACGAGTGGAATAATTAATATTATTCAATTAGGGTGGTAACACGGAGTCTTTCGTCCCTTAGGTGGGGTGAAAGGCTTTTTATTTATATAAAAATATAATTATAAGAAAAGGGTAGGAGGAATAACAATGATAGACTTAAAGAAAATAAGAAATAATCCAGATGAAATTAAAGTTAAAATGGAAAATAGAGGAGAGAGTTTTGATTTATCGCTTATAGATGAAGTTGTAGAGCTTGACCAAAAGAGACGTAATATATTAATAGAAGTAGAAGAATTAAAAAATAAAAGAAATAAAACTTCTGCAGAAATTCCTAAGTTAAAAAAACAAGGTATAGATGTATCAGAAACTATGAAGGAAATGAAACAACTTTCAGATACAATAAAAAACTATGATGTGGACTTAAATGAAATAGATCAAAGAATAGAATATATAATGATGAGGATACCTAATATACCTCATGATTCAGTTCCAAATGGTAGTGATGATGAGGATAATGTTGAAATTAAAAAATGGGGAGAGATAAGAAAGTTTGATTTTAATCCTAAAGAACACTGGACTATAGGTACAGAAAACAATTTGTTGGATTTTGAAAGAGCTGGAAAAATTACAGGGTCTAGATTTACTGTTTATAAGGGACTTGGAGCAAGATTAGAGAGAGCATTAATAAATTATTTTTTAGATACTCACACTGGTAGAAATGGATATGATGAAATACTTCCTCCATATATGGTAAATAGAAATAGCATGACTGGAACAGGTCAGTTACCTAAGTTTGAAGAAGATGCCTTTAAAGTTAGTGATACAGATTATTTTTTAATACCTACAGCAGAAGTACCTGTAACTAATATTTATAGAGATGAAATCCTTGAAGGAGATAAACTTCCGATAAAATATGCAGCATATAGTGCATGCTTTAGGTCAGAAGCTGGTTCTGCTGGAAGAGATACTAGAGGATTAATTAGGCAGCACCAGTTTAATAAAGTAGAATTAGTTAAATTTACAAAAGAAGAAGAATCATATGATGAACTTAATAAATTAGTTCAAGATGCAGAAAGTGTGTTACAAGGATTAGGACTTCCATATAGGATTGTAAAAATATGCAGAGGAGATTTAGGGTTTACTGCTGCTTTAAAATATGATATTGAGGTTTGGATGCCAAGTTATAATAAGTATGTAGAAATATCAAGCTGTAGCAACTTTGAAGATTTCCAAGCAAGACGTGCTAATATAAAATATAAAGATGATCCAAAAGCTAAACCTAAATTTGTTCATACAGTAAATGGTTCAGGGGTTGCTATAGGGAGAGCTTTAGCTGCAGTTCTTGAGAATTATCAAAATGAAGATGGTAGTGTTACAGTACCAGAGGTATTAAGAACATATCTGGGTTGTGAAAAGATAACTAGATAAAAAAATTTAGAATTTATATAAAAGTTTTTCAAAAAAATATTGACACAAGGGCTATTTCTTGATAGAATAACCCTTGTAGGAAATGGAGAGATGGTCGAGTTGGTTTAAGGCACCGGTCTTGAAAACCGGCGTACGTGTGAGCGTACCTAGGGTTCGAATCCCTATCTCTCCGCCATATTTTTAAATTGGAGAAATACTCAAGTGGCTGAAGAGGCGCCCCTGCTAAGGGCGTAGGTCGGGTAACCGTCGCGAGGGTTCAAATCCCTCTTTCTCCGCCATTTAAAAATAACCTATGAAAATTAAATAAGTAAAATCATAGTATGATTTTAATAATTCTACGGAGAGATGGTCGAGTTGGTTTAAGGCACCGGTCTTGAAAACCGGCGTACGTGTGAGCGTACCTAGGGTTCGAATCCCTATCTCTCCGCCATTTTTTTATTTTTTGGAGAAATACTCAAGTGGCTGAAGAGGCGCCCCTGCTAAGGGCGTAGGTCGGGTAACCGTCGCGAGGGTTCAAATCCCTCTTTCTCCGCCAAGATATGTTTAAAAATCGGATTCATAAGAATTCGATTTATTTTTTTTCGATTCAATAAGATGAAATAAAATCAAAAAAATAATTATTGAAATCATGAGGATTATATGTTATTATGTAGTAGTTATTTAAATAACCTTTTGGGGTGTTAGTTAAATGGATATAACATACGGCTACGGACCGTATATTGCGGGTTCGATTCCTACACACCCTGCCATATTTAGTCATTGCAGTTAATTTGCAATGGCTTTTTTACTTTTATATAAATATATAAGAGGTATATGATAAATTTCGACTTAAAATGTAGGAAAATTCATATATTATAATTATATAACGAGTTTATGTATGTAAATTATTATTTAATTTAACTAATTTGATTATAGATAAATATATTTAATGTTAATTACATAATATGTATAATGTGTATTTAGTATAGATTATTACGCACGATAATTACTATATAAATTATTAATATATGGGGGTATATTTATGATTAAAAGAAAGTCTGATAAGACTTTAAAAAAAAGGAAACATAGTTCATTTAATTTAAAAAGTACATTCCAAAATATAAGCAAAAGTATTAAGAATGCATTTAGCAAAATTACAATTAGACATAAAAACTCCATTAGTAAAAAAATTAGAAATAGTAACAAAATAGATAAGGATAAAATTAATGATATAAGTAACAATATAAATAGTATAAAATCCACAGCTAAGGTTTATAAAGAAGGAAAATTACAGGTTGAAGGAACTAGTGTTAAAAGAAAAATATTAATTAGTATGATAGGTCTTACAATAGTATCAATGATAATAACTAGTACAATTATGTACATAAACTCTTCAAAGACAATTTCAAGTCAGAGTACAGAAAATATGGAGGGTATAACTACATCATCTATACAAACTATATCTGTTATGATGGATAAAGTTACTAATGAGGCTTTTGCTCTATCAAATTCTAAGGATAATCTTAATGTGTTATTAAATTATGCTCAGAAAAAAAATAGTAAAGAAGATGTTAAAAATATAAATGAAGGCTTTAAGTCATATATATCTGCTAATAAACATGTTGACAGAATATCATTAGTTAGCCCAGAAGGTGATATAGTAGCTGATAGTGAAGAATCCTTAATTGGCGCTAATGAAGTTGATAATTCTTATCACAGTACTAGTTCTAGTGGGGGTAAGTGGATAAGTAATACAATTAAATCCGTTGCTGGTGATAAAGGCGTTTTAGTATTTACGTATCCTGTATTAGATGAAGCTAACTATAGTAAATGTGTAGGATATATAGCATTACATGTTTATGCTGAGAGTTTTTCTACTTATATTGAAAATATAAAAATTGGACAGATAGAAGATAGTTATGCATATCTAATTGATGAAAAAGGAAATATAATATATCATCCAAACAAAGAAAAAATTGGACAAACTATAGATATTCCTGAAATAAAGGATGTAGTAGATAAGGCTATGAAGGGAAGCAAAGTAGAAGTTGGGTCTGTAGAGTATAAGATAAATGGAAATAAAGTAATGTCATCTTATGGATTAGTACCTAGGACAAATTGGACTATGGTTATAGATGCTAATAGTAATGAAATAAGAAAACCAGTAATAACAATGGTTAAACAAATAGCATTAGTAGCATTAGCTATAGTTATTATAGGTTCTATTATAATAATGGTAATGGCAAATGTAATTATAAATCCTATAGTGACTGTTGCCGCTTTGGTTAATAAAACAGCTAAGTTAGATTTAACTAATGATAATTTAGCTATAATTAAGTCTAAGGATGAAATAGGTCTTATATATAGATCTATTATAAATATGAGAGAAGTGTTAAGGGAAGTTGTTGGAGATATTGCAGCAACTACTGAAGTATTAACTAATAATGCTAATATAGTAGAAGAATCTACAGAGTCATTAAAAATTAAAGCAGATGAAACATTATTTGAAACTGAAAGTGTATCATCTGGTATAGAAGAAACATCAGCAACTTCTCAAGAAATTGCCGCATCTTCTACTGAAATGATTAAGAGTGTACAGAATATAGCTAGTGAAGCATTAGAAGGATATGAAATAACTAAGGATATTCTTAAGAGAGCTCAGGGCATAAAAGCTAGTGCTATAGAATCTAAAGAAAAATCCAATGATATTTATAATAGTGTAAAAAGTGAGTTGGAAGTTGCTATAACAAGTTCTAAGGAAGTTAAGCAGATTGATAAGTTAGCTGATTCTATACTTAAGATAACTCAACAAACTAATTTATTAGCTTTAAATGCTGCAATAGAAGCTGCTCGTGCAGGAGAAGCAGGAAGAGGGTTCTCTGTAGTTGCAGATGAAGTTAGAAAGTTAGCTGAAGAGTCTGGTAAAACAGCATCAGATATACAAAGAATAGTTAAAATAGTAAATAAGTCTGTAGAAGAGTTGGCTCTTAGTGCTGGGCGCATGAGCAATTTCATAGAACAACAAGTAATTAATGATTATGATAAAAATATAGAGCAAGGAGCTTTATACGAAAAAGATGCAGATCAATTTAACAACTTTATGAATGAGTTTAGTAGTGAAGCTGCAGTACTAAATCAAGCTATAGAAGGAATTGTTACTGCCATAGATGAAGTATCAGTAACTGTTACAGAGGGAGCTATGGGAGTATCATCTATATCATCTAAAACTATGGATATAGTAGGAAATATTGAGAGTATAAAAAGTACTGCTATAGAAAACAAGGAAAATGCAGATAAATTAAATAATACTACACTTAAGTTTAGATTATAAAATAAGTTTAGATTATAAAAAATAGGAGTAAGAATTTAAATTCTTACTCCTATTTTTTCTCCCATATATACAGAGGTTTCTACTCCTAAATTGCTTTGATAACATATATCTTCATCTAATTTTAATATATTTTCCTTTAGTATAATTATAACTGTTGAGCCACCAAACTTAAAATAACCTTTTTCATCTCCGCGGTTAATTTTGGATGATGAGGAGTAGGTTTGAATAATAGAACCAACAAAGGTAGCACCTACTTCTATGTAGATAACATCATCAAAATTATCACTTTTTAGAATACTATACTCTCTTTTATTTTCTGAAAAAACCTTACTTATATTTTCAAGAGCTACGGGGTTAACTGAGTAATATTTACCCTTTATAAATGTGGATTTAGAACAAGTTCCGGAATCAACAAAGTGAAATCTGTGATAATCAGTTGGACATAATCTAAATATTAAACAAGTACCATTAGAATAATTCTTACTTAATTCTTCATTTTGCAATAACTCATTAAGGGTATATTTAAATCCTTTAACTGTAAAGCTAGAATTCTCATCAATTTTTTCTATAGCTAATAGTTTACCGTCACAGGGAGAAATAAATGATTCCTCATCTTTACAGATATTACGACTGTGTTTTGAAAGTTTTCTATAAAAAAAGTCATTAAAGGAGCTATATTCATCTATATTTTTTTCATATTCATCTATATTTATGTTGAATCTATCTACAAAAGGGTGTATATATTTTTTACTAAATGTACTATTGCAGCCCATTCCATAGAGCTTACTTAAGAATTTTCTACTTGCAATTTTGGGTATAAAAGTTTTAGCAATTGGGTTACTGTACATAAAATTAAGTATATCTCCACCTGCTACATTTTCTTCACAATAGGTCTTATTTTTTCTATCATAGTATTTTATCACAATATCAACTCCAGATTTATCTTAAATTTAACATAATGATATTATAACAGAAAATATACTAGGTATATAAAGATATCTCCAATTAAGATACATTACTATATCTTAATTGGAGATATTTAAATAAGCTTTATATTACTTCACTATTAGTTAGTTTCCTCATATCATCATTAGATGGTTTTTCACTTCTCTTTTTAAAGAACTCTTCTGCTATTTGTGGGAAGGCTAAGTAAGAAAGAATATCTTCTTCGCTAGTTGTTATATTTTTTAGTTCTTCCTTTGTCTTTTGGAAGGCTGGTTCTAAAGTATCAGCATATCTTCCTTCAATAGGAGTATCATTTCCAAGAGCCTTTTTAAGAACATCTTCATTTATTTTCCCAGGAGCTTTACCATATTCTCCTCTACAATAAGCTTTAACCTCTTTAAGAACCATTTTATATCTTTCACCAGTTAATACATTAACTGTAGCTTGAGTTCCAACCATTTGACTCATTGGAGTAACAAGTGGAGGGAATCCTAAGTCTTCTCTTACTTTAGGAACTTCTGCAAGAACTGCATCAAGTTTATCAATAGAATTTTGAGCTTTAAGTTGAGAAATCATATTAGATAACATTCCTCCAGGTATTTGGTTTGTAAGTCCTTCAGGCTGAGGAGTTAATACCTTTGGATCTAGTAATCCAGCTTCTAAAACTTTTGATCTAACTGGTTTAAAGAAATTATTAATTTGAGTTAAGGTACCTATATTAAGACCTGTTTCAAATCCAGCAGTTTCTAGTGCATGATGCATAGATTCTGTTGGAGGTTGAGCTGTACCACTAGAGAATGAAGAAATTGAACAGTCAATTCCATCTACACCAGCTTCTGCAGCTTTAAAGTAGGACATTTCAGCAATACCATTTGTGCTGTGAGAGTGTAAAAATACTGGAATTTTAACAGTTTCTTTTATACTCTTAACTATGTCATATGCTATAGAAGGCATTATAAGGCCAGCCATGTCCTTTATACAAATAGAGTTTGCCCCCATATTTTCAAGTTGTTTTGCTAGTTTAGTATAGTTTTTAACATCATGAATTGGACTTACAGTATAAACTATAGTTCCTTGTGCATGAGCACCTTGCTTTATAGTTTCATTCATAGCAACTTCTATATTAGCAAAGTCATTTAATGCATCAAATATTCTTATTATATCCATACCGTGATAAACAGACATTTTAATAAATTCTCTAACTACGTCATCTGGATAGTGCTTATATCCTAAAATATTTTGTCCTCGTAATAACATTTGAAGAGGGGTTTTAGTAACTATTTTCTTTATGTTCTTTAATCTCTCCCATGGATCCTCATTTAAATATCTTAAGCAAGAGTCAAAGGTTGCTCCACCCCAACACTCTAATGAATAATATCCTGCATCATCTAAATCTTTAAGGATAGGTGCAAAATCTTCAAAAGGAAGTCTTGTTGCAATAAGAGATTGATTTGCATCTCTTAGAACTGTTTCGGTTATGTTAATCTTCTTCATTATAAAATCACCTCTGAATTTTTTGTTGCAAAATCACAATATATTAGTATTTTAACATAGATTTAAATAAAAATCTGCAATAAATCATTTATTTTTCTGACAAATATATAAAATTAAAAGATTTTTTATATTATGTGCATATAATCATGAAAATAATAAATTCTATAGATATATTATTTTTAAAAGTTTATGTAGGTTGATTAATTAGCATTAAGAGAATAGGTTCATACTAAAAATATAGATATTAATCTATTGACGAAGAATAAATATATTATTATAATAAAGATTAGGTAATATGCGCCCGTAGCTCAGCAGGATAGAGCATCCCCCTCCTAAGGGGAAGGCCGGAGGTTCGACTCCTCTCGTGCGCACCAAAACTTAGTAAGGCTTGCTTTACTAAGTTTTTTTTATATATAATAAAGAGGAGTAAGTTATGGATAATTATTTTTTACAACAAGCAATTATTGAAGCTGAAATTGCAAAGAGTAAAAATGAAGTTCCCGTGGGAGCAATAATAGTAAAAAACAATAAAATAATAGCTACAGGTCATAATATAAAGGAAAATACCAATGATCCTACTAACCATGCAGAAATTATTGCAATAAAAAAAGCATCAGAAGCTATAGGGGATTGGAGACTTAATGAATGTGATATGTACGTTACATTAGAACCATGTCCTATGTGTGCTGGTGCTATTGTTCAAAGCAGAATAAAAAGGTTATATATTGGAACCTTTGACCCCAGAGCTGGAGGATGTGGCTCAGTATTTAATATTACTCAAAGTGAAAATTTAAATCATTGGGTTAATATTAAGTGGCTCTATAATGATGAATGTAGTAATTTACTACAAGAGTTTTTTAAGGAAAAGAGAAAGGAGAAACTGTAAAGATGGAAGAACAAGAAAAACAAGAGGCATTAAGACAGGCCGTACTAGATAAACATACTAAAGTTTGTATCTGTAAAGTAGTATCTAGAGCAGCTATAAAAAAGGCAATAGCTGATGGAGCTAAATCTTTTGAAGACGTAAAAAAGGCAACAGGGGCTGGAACAGGAAGTTGTAAGGGAACGAGATGTAAACATACTATAGAAGAATTACTAAAAGAATACAAATAATTAATTATATAGATTATAATAATATAAAAAGGATTAAGGAGGGGAATCGATGAATCCAGTAGCCATAAGTATATTTGGATTAGATGTTATGTGGTACGGAATTGTAATATGCTCAGGTACCATGTTAGCGCTTTTATTAAGTCAATATACTTGTAAATTAAAAGGGATAAATTATGATGATGTATTAACTATATTCTTAATTGCATTTCCAATTTCCATAATTGGTGCAAGACTTTATTATGTATTATTCGAGTTTGGATATTATAAGGATAATTTGATGGATATATTTAATATTAGACAAGGTGGCCTTGCTATTCATGGAGGACTAATTGCAGCAGTAATAGTTGTGTATATATGTACAAAGAGAAAAAGTATAAAGCTTTCATCCGCACTAGATATGGCAGCACCATGTATTATATTAGCTCAAGCCATTGGAAGATGGGGGAATTTCTTTAATCAAGAGGCACATGGTGGACCTGTAACAGAAGCTTTTATAAGTAAGTTTCCGGAGTTCATACAAAGTGGTATGAATATAAATGGAACTTACTATCATCCTACATTTTTATATGAATCAATTTGGAATTTAGTAGTGTTCTTTATACTATTCTATATGTTACACAAGGTTAAAAAGAATGGAGTTGTATTTTTAACTTATATAGGACTATATTCTATAGGAAGATTTTTTATAGAAGGACTTAGAACAGACAGCTTAATGATGTTTGGGCTTAGAACAGCTCAAATTGTAAGTATTATAGGAGTACTTATATGGATTGTAGGGCTTATAATAATATACAAAAATAAGAATAGTACAATTACACATATTTAAAAATTAAACCTTTTAGATAATAAAATATTTTTTGTAAATATTGATTATCTAAAAGGTTATTTTTATTTGGCACTATAAAGATATTTAATCTCTTAAATTAGTGCTACCGGTATTAAGATAAAAAGACAATTTACCTGCTAAATTTTGAAGAGGCATAGTTTGAAGGTATACTTTTCCGGGGCCTGTTAGTGTTGTTAAAAATAAGCCTTCACCACCAAAGAATATGTTTTTTAGTCCCTTAACCATTTCAATATCAAAATTTACACTTGGTTCAAAAGCAGCTACATGGCCGGTATCTACTTTTATTCTTTCTCCAGGATTTAAGTTAAGCTCTTCAACATGACCATCAAATTCTAAAAGAACTGTTCCAGGACCGGTTATTCTTTGAAGGATAAAACCTTCGCCACCAAATAAGCCGCTAGAGAATCTTTTTTTAAAATGAATATTAAGACTTACAGAATCTTCAGCTGCCATGAAAGCACCCTTTTGACAAATTATAGATTCATTAGGTTGAAGCTCTTTAGCCATTATTCTACCTGGCACAGAACAGGGGAATGCTATTTTCCCTACATTTCCTGAGCAAGTAAAGGTATTTAAAAATAAGCTTTCTCCTGATAGAGATCTTCCTATACTTTTAAATAGGCCACCTTTCATGTTAGAGTCCATAATTATATTGTCACTCATCCAACCCATAGCTCCTGATTCAGAGATAATTTTATCTCCACTATTTAGGTAACAGATAGCTACTGGCATGGAACCACCTTTAATTTCATAATTAATCATAAACAACTACCTCCATTCATATTATTTTATGATAAGTATATATATATTATTAATTTAAATTGAAAACTTTGTTAATCCTAATGAAATTATACTACAATTGGAATATATTTTTAAATAAGTTTTACTTGAAAGTAATGATTTTAAATAGTATAATAATGAATACACGATATGGAGAGATGTCCGAGTGGTCGAAGGAGCACGCCTGGAAAGCGTGTATAGGGGCAACTCTATCAGGGGTTCGAATCCCCTTCTCTCCGCCATGTCGTACTAGATGGGGAGTTAGCGGTGCCCTGTAACCTGCAATCCGCTACAGCAGGATTGAATTCCTTGCTGAGGTATCAATTTGTATGGTCTGGCCTATATAAGTGGCGTTGATAACTGGGTCCCACGCAATGGAAACTCATGAACCTCGTCAGGTCTGGAAGGAAGCAGCGATAAGTGAGACCTTCCATGTGCCGTGGATTAACCTGGTTTGAGTTAACTGTATAGGTAACGCATATAAACTGATTATCGAAGCAAGGTGTACGACTTTATTTTTTTTATTTAAGATGTTAGAGACATCTTTTTTTTTATCCTTTTTTAAGTAATTAATTTGAAATATAGATTAAATGAGTTAGTTTATATTGAAATATTTTAGAAAAACTAGATATATATAATTGATTACTTAATATAAGTTAGTAAAGAATATAGAATATAATTATGAGAAGTATTATAATAGATAAGATAAGAATTATTTTTCAGTAGAATAAGTAATTAAGAAGTATTGTAGATTTATATATTGATTTATTTAGATATTTTAATGTAAGGAGTGAGGATACATGGGATATAAAGCACTTTATAGAGAGTGGAGACCTAAATTATTTAGCGACGTAGTTGGACAGCAACATATAACTACAACGCTTAAAAATGCCATAAAAAGCGATAGGATAGCTCATGCATACTTACTATGCGGAACTAGAGGAACGGGTAAAACTTCAACAGCAAAGATACTTGCAAAGGCAATAAATTGTTTAAACCCTATAGATGGTGAACCATGTAATGAATGTGAAATGTGTAAAAGTATAAACCAAGGTACAGCTATAGATGTAACAGAGCTAGATGCAGCATCTCACAATAGTGTTGATAATATAAGGGATATTATAGATGATGTTCAATATCCACCGCAAGAAGCTAAGTATAAGGTGTTTATCATAGATGAGGTTCATATGCTATCTATTGGTGCAGTTAATGCATTTCTTAAGACATTAGAAGAACCACCAAGTAGAGTAATTTTTATATTAGCAACTACTGATCCTCAAAAGCTTCCTATAACAATATTATCAAGATGTCAAAGGTTTGATTTTAAGAGAATAAGTAGTGAAAATATATTTTTAAGGTTAAAACAAATAACCGATTCATTATCAGTAAACATTGAAGAAGGTAGCTTAAGGTTATTATCAAGAATGTGTGATGGAGCAATGAGAGATGCTTTATCCATATTAGATCAAGCTATATCAATAAACAATATAGTTAGATATGAGGATTTAGTAGATATGTTAGGAATAACTACTAATGATAGCATGGTGACTATAGTAGATAATGTTATAAATCGAGATACAGAGGGATGCATAAGAGTAGTAAATAAATTAATATTGGATGGAAAAGATATTAACTTACTAATTAGAGATTTGATTACTCATATGAGAAATCTATTAATGATAAATGTAAGTAATAATTTAGAAGATGTATTGGATATGTCTATTGAAAACATAGAAAGTATAAAAAATCAAAGCACTAGAATTAGAGTAGAGGAAATCATGAGGTGTATAAGTATACTTCAAGAAGCCGAAGATAGCTCTAAGGGTACAAAGCAGGCTAGAATATATTTAGAACTAGCAATAATAAAAATGTGTAAGATAAAATATGATACCTCCATGGAAACTATATTAGCTAGACTGAATAGATTAGAGGATAAAATTGCATCAGGGAATATTACAGTACAAAGTGCAATAAAAGAAGTAAAGGAAATAAGACCAGAAATAAATCCAAGTATAACTAAAGTTGAAACAAGCAAACCAGTAGAGCTTAATAATGAAAATATAGAATTACCAATTGCAGTAGGAGAAAGTAAGCTAAATGTTGAAATTATTAGAAAGTCTTTTAAAGATATTCAAAATATCCTTAAGCAAAAAAATAATATGGTAATAGCTACAGCGTTAATGATGGGAAAAGTTCAGAAATTCAAGAATGGAGTTATTACCGTCGGCTTTACAAAGGAATATAATTTTCATAAACAAAGACTTGAAAGAGAAGAATATAGAAAAATTATAAATGATATATTCTCAGAGGTATTAGATGAGAAGGTTCATGTTATTTATGAAATAGAAAATGATAATACAAATAGGGAAGTTAATAAAGAAAAAATACTATCAGATATATTTCCCGAGGCATTAGTGGAAATATGTGATGAATAAAATTTAAAGGTTTTAATAAATTGATGGTTACATTATAATATAATATTATATACTAGTTATAATGAAATATAATTTTTAGGAGGTATTACAATGGCAAAAGGCGGATTTCCAGGAATGGGTGGAAATATGAATAACTTAATGAAACAAGCACAAAAACTACAAAAACAAATGGAGGAAGCTCAGAAAGATTTAGAAACTAAAGAGTTTGAAGCATCTGTTGGTGGTGGAGCTGTAACAGTAAGAGTATCTGGTAAAAAAGAATTAAAAGATATAATAATTAAACCAGAAGTAGTTGACCCAGATGACGTAGAAATGTTACAAGATTTGGTTTTAACAGCTGTAAATGAAGCTTTGAAGAAAGCAGAAGAAGAAACTAATTCATCTATGGGAAAACTAACTGGTGGACTTAATATACCAGGAATGTTTTAATAGAGGTGACTAATTTGGATTTTTATCCTATAGCTATAGAAAAACTAATTGAGGAATTTGGAAGGCTACCGGGGATAGGGAGTAAAACTGCTCAAAGACTTACATTGCATGTTTTAAATCTTCCTAAAGATGAGGTTGAAGAATTTGCTAATGCATTAGTGAAGGCAAGAGGTACAATAAAGTATTGTTCAATATGTGGAAATTTTACTGATAGTGATCCATGTGCTATATGCTCAAATCCTAACAGAGATAAAAGTACAATATGTGTAATTGAGCAACCTAAAGATATAATGACCATTGAAAAAGTCAGAGAATTTAATGGGGTATATCATGTACTTCATGGCACAATATCTCCAATGCAAGGTAGAGGACCAGATGACATAAAGTTAAAAGAATTGATAACTAGGGTAAATAATGATTTAAAGGAAATCATCGTTGCAACAAATCCTAACATAGAAGGTGAAGCAACTGCCATGTATATATCAAAAATATTAAAACCTTTTGGAGTTAAAGTTACAAGAATAGCTCATGGAATTCCAGTAGGTGGAGATTTAGAATATGCAGATGAAGTTACTTTATCTAAAGCCCTAGAAGGTAGAAAAGAAATATAATTGATTTATACAGGAGACTTGTGAGAATAGCAGATATATTTTCACAAGTCTTTTTTATCCAATGACTACCAGCTCTAATACTTCATCTTCTTCAAAGTGGGAGTAAAACTTCCTCTGAAGCAAAGAACTTTGTTTATATAACATACAATTTAAATAACAAGTATATATCATCCATTATATGTCAAAAATATATTTAAGTATATATAATGGAGGTATTATTATGAACAGAGATAAAATAATAGAGACTATACTAGCTAAGAATATTTATACACCTGAGCAACGTGAAATAATAAAAGGAATACAGGACTCAATAACAGAAATTGAAGTTGCTAGAAGTTGTTTCGATAATGTTAGTGATAAAAGTTTAATAGATATATCTATATATAAAGAAGATGAAGCTAAAGCTAAATATGTATATTTTCTAAACCAAGCAAAGAAAAGTGGAATAACAGTGGGTGTTGATTGTATGATAGAAGAATTAAATTATTGCAATAAGTGGTAATATAAAGTAAAATAACTAATAAATTTATTAATAGATAAAATTATTTAAGAATTAAGCATAAGATTTTATTTTAATGATTACTAAAATAATTTTAATTATAAGGGGGATGAATATGCCAAACATTATATTTTTTATAATAGCTATAGTTGCAATATTTATAATTGGTAAAATATTTGCATGGCCACTAAAGGTTCTATTAAACTTAATTGTTAACGGAATAGCTGGGGGTATATTATTGTGGTTAATAAATTTAGTAGGTGGAAACTTTGGACTAGTAATACCTATTAATGCAATAACAGCACTTATAGCTGGAATACTTGGTATACCAGGGGTGTTATTCTTAATAATATTGAATTATCTTAGATAGGGAAAAGGGAGTGTGGTAAAATAACTTTTTAATAAGTTAGTAGCTACGCTCCTTTTTTAAACTGATGGATATAATTGAGGGAATTAATATATAAATTTAAAAAAAACAAAAAATGTATTTACAGAATATTTTTAAAATGGTAGAATTTATTTATCAAATGGGGGTGTATGTATGGGATTTAATGAATTTAAATATGAAAGACCAAATTATGAAAAAATAAAAGAAAAATTAATGGGTCTAATAGATAAAACAAATGAGAGTAACAGTATAATTGAAGTTAAAGAGCTTATTAATGAAATTAATGAAATTAGAAATGAAATAGTTACTTTAGGTACTATAGCTAACATAAGATATAGTATAAATACTGAGGATGAGTTTTATAGTAAAGAAAGAGAATATTGGGATGAATATGATCCTCTATATAACGAAATAAACTCAGAATTTTATAAAGTTATTGTAAATAGTAAATTCAGATTAGAATTAGAAAAAGAATTTGGAAAACAATTCTTTAGTATAGCAGAATATAATATAAAATCATTTTCTAAAGAAGTAATAAAGGATTTACAATTAGAAAATAAACTATCATCAGAATATAGTAAACTTATAGCTTCAGCTAAAATTATGTTTGAAGGTGAAGAAAGAAACTTATCAGGATTAACTCCATTTATATTATCAGAAGATAGAGATATGAGAAGACGTGCTAGTGAAGCTAAGTATAAGTTCTTTACAGATAATGAAGCAGAAATAGATAGATTATATGATGAGATGGTTAAGGTTAGAACTACTATAGCACATAAGCTTGGATTTAAAAACTTTGTAGAACTTGGATATGTGAGAATGTTAAGAACTGACTACAATTCAGAAATGGTAAGTAAATTTAGAGATCAAGTAAAAGATTATATAGTACCGATAGCAAATAAACTATATAAAAGACAAGTAGAAAGGTTAGAGTTAGATCAACTTAAATATTATGATGAAAAGTTTGAATTTTTAACTGGAAATGCTAAACCTAAAGGAAATCCGGAATGGATAGTTAATAATGGTAAAAACATGTATTCTGAACTTTCAGCTGAAACTAAAGAGTTTTTTGATTTCATGATAGAAAATGACTTAATGGATTTAGTTACTAAAAAGGGCAAGCAAGGTGGCGGATACTGTACTTATATACCAAACTACCAATCACCATTTATATTTTCGAATTTTAATGGTACTTCAGGAGATGTAGATGTATTAACTCATGAAGCTGGTCATGCATTCCAATGTTATAGAAGTAGATGGATTTCTATACCAGAGTGTAACTTCCCAACTTATGAGAGTTGTGAGATTCACTCAATGAGCATGGAGTTTTTCACTTGGCCATGGATGAAACTTTTCTTTGAAGATGAAGAAGCTAAATATAAATACTCTCATTTAGGAGATGCTATTAAATTTATTCCTTATGGTGTAACAGTAGATGAATTCCAGCACTTTGTATATGAGAATCCAGATGCTACGCCAGATGAAAGGAAAAAGGCATGGAGAAATATTGAGAAAAAATATCTACCTCATAAAAATTATGAAGAATGTGATTTCTTAGAAAGAGGTGGATGGTGGTTCCAACAGGCACACATATTTAATAGTCCATTTTATTATATTGATTATACACTAGCTCAAATATGTGCTCTTCAATTTTGGAAAAAAGATCAAGATAATCATGAACAAGCATGGGAAGATTATTTAAGATTATGTAATGTTGGAGGTACAATGTCATTTGTAAATCTAGTTAAACATGCTAATTTAATTTCACCATTTGAAGATGGATGCGTAAGCTCTGTAACTGGTGAGATAGATAAATACTTAGGAAGTATAGATGATAAAAATCTTTAATAGTAAGTTAAATGATGTAGTGATGAATACAATCACTACATCATTTTTTTATAATAATGTATTTGCTAGATAGGTATATTTCTAAAAAAGAAAATTACAGTAGTCAATAAATATAGCAAGATTTTATAGAGGAAAATATATAAATATTTATATAGGTTACCTTTTATATAGTTAACTATTTAGCTATTTAACT